>JAFEFD010000058.1 GCA_018240765.1 Pseudomonadota bacterium
CAGCGCGCGTCGTGCATCCACGCCTGCGCGCCAAATGCAGCGAGTAAACCGGATGGCGCCGAATTCGCCAGCACGACCTTGGTCAGTGCGTCGGCGACAAGACAGCGTTCGGCGGCCACGCTCACAGTGACGCCGGCGGCGACCGCTTCGCGCGTCCTGCCGTACAGATGTTGTGCACCACTGCTGGCACTCGTCGCCAAAGCGCCATCGACAAGTTCGATTGCCGGGAACACGACGCCACCTGCTGTGCACACGTCGACACGCTCCGGATTCGGCCCACACAGGCGCAGATCGCCACCGGCATTTACGCATGCCCGGGTTGCGCCGTGCGCGCGCAGCACTTCGATGGCGCGATCCACCGCGTAACCCTTCGCGATTCCGCCGAGATCGATCCACAGCGGGCGGCGCAAGCGCACGCGCTCGCCCTCGAGCAATTCGATGTCGCGCCAGTGTGCCCGCGCGTCCGGGACGAAGTTGGATTCCGGAACCGGCAAGACACCGAGTGCGACCTGCATCGTCGCCACGCACGGATCGAACGCGCCGTCGGAAGCCTGCGCGATGCGCCGACTCCAATCCAGCACCTCGTGCGTGCGCGCGTTGACGCGCACGCAGGAACCCGCCGGGGCAAGGCGCAACCGCGCAAGGTCGCTGCTGGCTTCGTGGAAACTCATCAGGCGGTGCACCGTGGCAACTTCGGCGAACGCCGCGTCGATCGCGCGCACGGCACACGCTTCGTCCATCGCATCGACGCGGATGTCGACCAGCGTGCCCAACCATGGCCGCGCGCGCCGGACGCTGTTCATGGCTTTGCCGCCAGCACCTGCGCGTACAACTGCAACAGGCGATGCACGCCTTGCGTCAGGTGCCGGCACGACAAGGTCGCGCCGGAGATATTGCGGATGTCGCGGTCCAGCGCGACGGGATCGGTGGCTGTCTTGTCCTTGAATTGATTGCGCCAAGCGGCGAGGCGCACTTCGCCGCCGTGCGATTCGCGGTAGTCGAGGATTTCCACGGTTGTCACCTTGCCGGCCGCATCCAGCGCCAGCGCATAGGTGATCAGTTCGCTCTTGCCGATCACGGCGTCCTCGAAAAACCAGCCTATGGTTTCGCCATCTTTCAGCGCGCGCCAGACCAGCGGCTTCCAGCCGGGTTGCACGCCGAATGCGGCCGTGTCGATCGCAACCGCAACCGGCACGAATTGCGTCGCGTTCGCGAACGCGGCGCGCTGGGCCTGTTCCACGCTCATGTATTGCGCCGCGTGTGCGACC
>JAFEFD010000590.1 GCA_018240765.1 Pseudomonadota bacterium
TCGTAAAAGCCCGGCGCCTGGATCAGTTCCAGCATCGCCAAGCCCGCCGCCATCGCGATCGGATTGCCGGACAGCGTGCCGGCCTGATAGATCGGCCCGCTCGGCGCGACCTTTTCCATGATGTCGCGGCGTCCGCCGTAGGCGCCGACCGGCATGCCGCCGCCGATGATCTTGCCGAACGTGCTCAGGTCCGGCTCGATGCCGTAGCGTGCCTGTGCGCCGCCGAGCGCGACGCGGAATCCGGTCATCACTTCGTCGAAGATGAGCAGCGCACCGTGGCGCGTGCACAGCGTGCGTAGGCTTTGCAGGTAGCCGTCGCGCGGCGGAATGCAGTTCATGTTGCCGGCGACGGGCTCAACAATGACGCAGGCGATGCGCTCGCCTTCACGGGCGAACATTTCCTGTGCAGCGGCGATATCGTTGTATGGCAAAGTAAGAGTGAGATCTGCCAGCACTTTCGGCACGCCGGGCGATGTCGGCACGCCGAACGTCAGCGCGCCCGAACCGGCTTTGACGAGAAAGCTATCGCCATGGCCGTGGTAACAGCCCTCGAATTTCACGATCTTGTCGCGGCCGGTGTAGCCGCGCGCGACGCGGATCGCCGACATCGTCGCCTCGGTGCCGGAATTGACCATGCGCAGCATCTGCATCGACGGTACCAGTCGCGCGATTTCCTCGGCCATGCGCACTTCGGCGGGGCAGGGCGTGCCGTAGGACAATCCGGCGCGTGCGGCTTGCTGGACGGCTTCGCGCACCCTGGGATGATTGTGGCCGACGATCATCGGCCCCCACGAACCGACGTAGTCGAGGTAGCGTTTGCCTTCGACATCCCACAGACAGGCGCCGTCGGCATGGTCGGTGAAGAACGGTTCGCCGCCGACGGACTTAAATGCGCGCACCGGTGAGTTGACGCCGCCGGGAAGGAATTTTTGCGCGCGCTGGAACAATTCGTGATTCGTGGTCATGTATAAATGTTCACTTGTGGAATAGTGCTGCGTAACGCCGGGCAGCAGATTCGACGTCCATGGCGGCGAACACGCCGGAAATTGCCGCGATGAAGTCCGCGCCGGCCTCGATCAGCGGTTGCGCATTGTCCGGCGTTATGCCGCCGATCGCCACCAGGGGCTTTCCCATACGTTTCGCCGAACGCATCAAATCGGGCGTGGCGCGACGCGCATTCGGCTTGGTCGGCGACGGAAAAAACGCGCCGAAGGCGAAGTAATCCGCGTCGGCTGCGGCCAGGTCGCCAGCGCGTTCGAGCGAGTCGTAGCAGGACACGCCGACGATGGCGCCGTCACCAAGGCGCCTACGCGCGGCGGCGATGTCCGCATCGTCCTTGCCCAGATGCACGCCAGCAGCACCGATTTCGGCTGCCAGTTCGACATCGTCGTTGATGATCAGCGGCACGCCATGCTTTACGCACAAGGTTGCCAGTTGCACGGCCTCGTCGCGGCGACGTGCGTGATCGTCAGTCTTGTCGCGGTATTGCAGCAGGCGTGCCCCGCCTTCTATCGCGGCAGCACAGGCAGCGATCAGATCCGCGCGCGGACCATCGGTGATCGCGTAGAGGCCGTGCGCGGGGAAGATCGGTATGTGCATGATCGCGAGTGTAACGGGTAGAATGTGCGCCCGAAATTCCTGCGCGCCCCGACATCTTCGATGAACGCCGTACTTCAATCCGACAACGTGCCTTTCCGCAGCTTCATGTGCGTGGTTTGCGGCTTCATCTACAACGAGGCGGAAGGCTGGCCCGCCGACGGTATTGCGGCGGGAACGCGCTGGGAGGACATTCCCGAAACCTGGACCTGTCCTGATTGCGGCGTGACCAAGTCCGATTTTGAAATGGTCGAAATCAGTTGAGTCGTGGTGCCGACGCGCCCAACTCCGCCAGCTTCAGAGCAATTTCTTCGGCATCCTCGGCCTGCGGCATCAGCGCGAGATAGCGCTGCCAGTCCTCGCGCGCGCCGCGTGCGTGACCCAGATGCAGGTAGCACGTGCCGCGATCGCGGTATTCAGAAACCGCCAGCGTATCGAGGATGAGCAGGCGGTCGCAGCAACGCACAGCCTTGTCCCATTGCTCGCGTTCGGCGTAGACGCCTTTCAGGTTGCGCAACATGCGCGTGAGGATCGCGCGATGGCTGGCCGGCTCGAGCATGCGCGCGAGGCAGTCATCGTCGAGTTCGCGCTCGTCGGTGTGCGCACGCGCACGCCGACGCAATTCGGCAACATCGAGCGAACGGCCTTTCTGGTAGGGATCGAGCACGACGATTCCTTCCTCCAACGGCAGGCGCACGAGAAAGTGTCCGGGAAACGAGATGCCTTCCAGTGGCACGCCCAAGCGCCGCGCCAGCTCGATTTGCACCACCGCGAGCGAGATCGGATTGCCCTTGCGCCGGTCGAGCACGTCGTTCAGATAGCTGTTGCGCGGATCGTAGTAATCGCGGTCATCGCCGCAGAATCCGAGTTCGTCGTACAGGAATCGATTGATCGCTTGCAGTTGCGCCGCACTCTCGCCGATTTTTGGCGCAGCGCTCAGGCGCTGGGTATATTCGTGCAGATGTGATTCGTAGGCGGCCGCATCGAGGCCGGGGTATTCGTCCCTGGCGATCAGCAACGCGGTTGCAAACAGCGGAATGTCGGCATCGTTGGCATAGCGCAAGTCCTGCCAGGCATCGTGCATCGCCTTTCTCCGGCAGCGGCAGCGCCGCGTTGCCACGATATTACGCGAAGCGCGCGTTGGCGCAAGACCCGGCAATGCTGCCCCTGAATTGCCCGTTATGCGTCACAAGGATTGCATCTGTACTTGATTCAATGTGCAAGCAAGTCCCGGAGAAGGATCATGCTGCAATTCGTGCCACTGACCGACGAGATGCTCGATGCGTGGAATGGGCCGCCGCCTAGACTCGTGCCATACCAGTGCGGGTTGTCGTGTGCACGCGAAGATCAACGATGCACCGTCAACGCATCGCCTGGCTTGACGCCGATCTTGTCGGCTGTACCTGCATTGAGTTCGAGCACGTATTGCGCGGCGCCGTCCGACGGGTAGACCGGGCAGTTGTTGCCGGAATTCAGGCACGCCGGCACGCGCTGCTGCACGCTGACCAGCTTGTAGTTCTGGTCGAAGTAGAGGATGTCGAGCGGCAATGGCGTGTTCTTCATCCAGAACGTGCGCGCCTGCGCGTCGTCGAAAACGAACAACATGCCGTGATCGGCTGGCATGCTTTCGCGGAACATCAGGCCGCGTTCGCGCGATGGTTCGTCGGCAGCGATTTCGATCTGGAAACGATGGCCATCGAGCTCGACATATGGCCCGGACGCGCGCGCCGCGCATGCACTCAGTCCGAGTGTGGCGCATATGCCGAGCATCGCAGTGGAGCGAGAGAACCGGTTTTGCATGAAAGTTCCGGGAATCAACGGCGGGTACGGCTGAGCGCTTCGATCAGGGCACTCAATGCGGCGAAATTTTGTGGATCCATGTCGTAGAACTCGATGCCGAAGTGAGTGCTGTCTACCCGCACCAGCAAACTGTCTCCACGGAACGGAGGTTGGCCATCGAATTCCAGGGTGACCGGGTAATGCGAACCGGGTTCCAGCTTGACGCTACCGCCGTGTTCGAACAGCGCGCCGTTGAGGGACAGGTCCAGAATGCGGCCCTGGACATCGCCCACGCGACCCGTTTCCAACCGGTAGTGCCCCGGTACCGTGAAACGCGGTTCCTGCCTGCGTTCTTCGTACAGTTCGCCCATGCCGCCGCGTGCCGTCTGCGATTGGATTGTCGCGATGCTAGCACAGCGCTGGCGGATGGAAATTCGCTGGTGTGGGTGTTGACCGACTTGGAAAGGAATGTATAATGTGCGGCTCCCTCGGACGAAAGGTCTTTGGGCGGTTGGCGAAGAACAGTTGCTAACTGATTGAGATCTTTGACAGTGTGCGCAGGTGACTTGTGTGGGCGCCTTGGGATGGATGGACAGTCCATCGAGACAAGAGCGTCTCCAAGCCTGTATTTCAGGTTCTACCCGAACCTGGGATCAATTTGAGTAATCAAAGC
>JAFEFD010000591.1 GCA_018240765.1 Pseudomonadota bacterium
GCGATTCCGGCCGTGTTCGGCTTCATCAAGAACAGCCTCATCGGCAGCACCTGGTTCGGCGTCACCGTGCACACCGGCATCGGTGCCGGCATTACCGGCATGATCGTGTATTACGTGCTGTCGCTGCTGATGGTCTTCGTGATGGCGCTGATCATCGACGCGCTGGCCGGAACTTTCGGCGCACAGAAGAACCAGGTGCAGGCGCTCAAGACCGTCGCCTACGCCTACACTGCAAGCTGGATCGCCGGCGTCGGCGTCATCCTCGGCATGGGGCTCGGCGCACTGATCGCGCTCGCCGGCGGCATCTATTCGATCTACCTGCTGTACCTGGCCCTGCCGAACACGATGAAGTGTCCGCCTGAAAAGGCCGGCGGCTATACCGCGGTCAGCATCATCTGCGCGATCGTGCTGGGCTGGATCCTCATGCTCATCGTCGCCAGTTTCACCGGTGCGGCGATGTTCGGCGCGGCCAGCAGCGGCCTGCACATCGGCAGCAGCGACATCAGCCTCGACGGCGGCAACAGTAACGTGAGCGTCGACAAGAACAGCGCACTCGGCAATTTCCTCGCCGGTGCGGCAAAGGCGAGCAAGAACATGGAAGCCGCGCAGAAATCCGGCGACGCCAACGCGCAGGCGCAGGCGACCGGCCAGATGCTCGGCGCCGTGCTTGGCGGCGGCTCGCAGGTCGAGGCGCTCGCGCCGGATGCACTCAAGCCGTTCGTGCCGGAAACCCTGGACGGCATGAAACGCACATCCATGTCGGTCGAGCGCAATGGCGCGATGGGCATGCAGGTGTCCAACGCGACTGCCACCTATTCGGATGGCCAGCGCAGCCTGCACCTGGAAATCGCCGATACCGGCAGTGCCAAGGGCATCATGGCGCTGGCCGGCGCGGTCGGCGTGGAATCCTCACAGGAAACCGACCACGGCTACGACAAGACCTACAAGCAGGACGGCCGCCTCGTCCACGAGCAGTGGGACAGCCAGAACAAGGACGGCGAGTTCAGCATCGTCCTCGGCGACCGCTTCAGCGTGAAGGTCAACGGCAACGCCGACAGCATCGACCGGCTCAAGGCCGCGGTCGGCAGCATCAATCTGGCCGGACTCGAAGCGCTGAAGAATCAGGGCGTGAAGAACCAGTAATGTAATCCCCCTCACCCGCCGCGCATGGCGCGGCGGCTGCGCAATCCATGCTTCGCATCCGTTCGCGCATCCTGCGCTCACCCTCAGCCGCAGTCGCGACTTCGACCTCTCCCGCAAGCGGGAGAGGCGAAGGCAATCGGCGCATCAGTTCTTTGCAAGATCCGCCGACACCGTGATATGCACATGTACCTCGTCGCTGACCGCGGGCACGTACATCTTCAGCCCGAACTCCGAACGCTTCAGTGTCGTGTCGGCGTCGAAACCCGCGGTCTGCGAACCGATCATCTTGTTCTCGCCGATCTTGTTCACGCGTGCGTGCAAGGTCACCGGCTTGGTCACGCCATGCACGGTCAGATCGCCGGCGATGTCGAGCGTTTCGGTGCCGGTCTTGGTCACATGCGTGCTCTTGAAGGTGATATCCGGATACTTGGCGGCGTCGAAGAAATCCGGCGTCTTCAGGTGCTCGTCGAGTTTCGCCACGCCGGTGTGCAGGCCCGACAACGGCATGGTCACCGTGACTGACGACTTGTCCCAGTCGGCCTGATCGACGACCACGGTTCCCTTGATGTCTTCCATGCGGCCGGTCGGGTTGGAAAATCCGAAATGATTGTAGGTGAACGACACCTGGGTATGGTTCGGGTCGATGGTGAAAGTCTGCGGCGCGGCGAAGACAGAGGCGCTCGCGACGAGCAGGGATGCGAGCAACAAACGGCGGGCGAACATGGGCATACTCCTGTGCGGACTGGGGCGAAACGAGCGGGTCGAGTGTAGCCCAACAGGCATTAAGAAATATTCAACTTGCCGATGGCAGCGCGAACTCGGCATCATGGCCGAATCCGTGTCAGGACATCTGCGGTGCCGGAATCCGTTTTGCAACCCCCTGCGTGCTGGATCGTGACCGACGGCGCCGCCGGCAATGTGCGCCAGGCGCAGGCGTTGGCGCGAGCAATGCAAATCGAGGCGGAAACCCGATGTGCGCGATTGCGCATGCCATGGCGCTGGTTCGCGCCGCGCCTCACCGCCGGACTGCGCTTTGGCGTCGCGCCGGAATTGCGCCAGCGCCTGCACGCGCCCTGGCCCGCCCTGGTCATCGGATGTGGCCGCGACGCCGCCACGCTGACGCGCTGGCTGCGCCAGGCGAGCGCCGGCAAAACCTTCACCGTACAGATTCTCGATCCGCGCATCGACCCGAAGCATTTCGACCTCGTCGTCGCGCCGCGCCATGATGCGCTGGCAGGCGCGAACGTGATCCAGACCCTCGGCGCGCTCAATCCGGTGGACGCGGACTGGCTGGTCGATGGCAGCGCGCGTTTTCCGATGTTGGCGCAACTGCCGCAGCCGCGAATGACGGTGCTGATCGGCGGCCCGCGCCGCGGCCTGGACATGAGCAACGCGTGGTTCGATACATTTCTGTCGCGCATCAATGCACTCGTCGAACGCAACGGCGGCAGCCTGCTTGTTTCCACGTCGCGGCGCACGCCGGAATCATGGCGGCGGATGTCGCGCGAACGCCTGAGCGCAACCTGCGTGCATTTCTGGAACGGCACCGCGGACGGCGAGAATCCGTATCAAGGCTATCTGTCCGCCGCCGACCGCATCGCGGTCACGCCCGATTCGGTCAACATGCTGTCGGAAGCCTGCGCGACCGGCAAACCGGTTTTCACCTTGCTGCCGGAATCCGCGCGCGGCAAATTGACCGGCCTGCACGCCGAGTTGCGCGCGCAAGGCTGGCTGCACGCGCTCGATGCCAATGTGGATTTTTCCACTTTGCGACAACCACCGCCATTGCGCGAACTCGCCGCGGTGGCGAGCAAGGTCTGGCACGTGCTGGAATCCACGCGATCCGACGTGGTCGCTGCGCTGACTGCCGATTAGCCGAATCGCAAGCCAATCACCGTCGCAATCCGCAACACGGCTTGCGCGTGTAGCTCCAGTTCGGCATCGCGCGGGGCCAGTCGCGGGCGCGCATCCAGCGTGCAATCCAGCGCACGTTTGAGCAGCGTGGCGTGCGCTTGCGCGAGATCGCGCGCATCGTCATCGGCAAGGACGCCAACGCGTCCGCACACTGCGATCAATTCCGCGCTATTGCCGCTGCTCAACAATGTGGCATGTTCGTGCGCATGTAGCAGCACCAGTGTTTGCAGGATGAATTCGATGTCGAGCAACGCTCCGGCGCCCTGCTTCAAATCCAGCATCGTGCTCGTCGAACGATCGCGCTCGGCGCGCCAGCGCACGCGCATGGCGCCGACTTCGGCGCGCACCTGCGCAGGTTCGCGTGGCTGCGCCAGCCAATCCGCGCGCAACGCTGAAAATTTCGCGCAAGCATCCGCGTCGCCGGCGATCGGCCGCGCGCGTACCAGCGCCTGCGATTCCCAGATCCAGGCGCGTTCGCGCAGGTATTCGGCAAACGCGGCGATGCCGACGACGAGCAAGCCCTTGCCGCCGTCCGGACGCAGGCGCACATCGACGTCGTAGAGTTTTCCCGCGCGCGTCTGCGTCGTCAGCCAGTGCACCACGCGCTGGGCGATGCGCGCGAAATAGCGCGCGCCTTCCAGCGGCCGCGCGCCGTCGCTTTCGGCCTGCGCCAGCGCGCTGGCGTAGACGAAAACCAGGTCCAGGTCGGATGCAAATCCAAGCTCCGCGCCGCCGAGGCTGCCGTAGCCGATCACGGCGATGCCGCCGGGCAGGCGTCCGTGTGCGCGGGCGAGGTCGTCCTGCGCCAGCTGCAAGGCATACGCGACGATCGACTGCGCCGTCTCGCCCAAGGCGCGCGCGCTGGCGACGGCGTCTGCGCCGCCGCGACAGGCCAAGCCGATGCGAAACGCCGCGCTTTGTTTTTCCTCCTGCAAAATTTCGATCGCGCCTTCCGCATCGCCGGGGTCGTGCTGGGCCAGTCGCCGCGCGATCTGCGCGTCGAGCGCAGCGCGATCCGGCATGCCGTCCTCACCCGCGGGAGCCAGCAGGTCGTCCAGCAGCAGCGGATGCGCGATCACGCGCTCGGCAAGCAACGCGCTGCCGGCGAAGACGTCCACCAGTCGTGTCCGCGCGGCGGGACGTTCTTCGAGCAAGGCAAGATACGCGGAACGGCGTAACACGGAATGCAGCAATTGCATGAGGCGATTCAAGCAGGCATCGGGCGCAACGCTCGCTGCCGCCGCCTGCAGCAGGTGCGGCACGAGTCGATCCAGGCGTCCGCGCCCGCGCGCCGACAATGCGCGCGCGCCGGCGCCGGTGGCGAGCGCCTGCAGCGCCGCGTGCAGGTTTTCCGCATCGCCAAAACCGAGCGCGCGAAGCTGCGCCGGCTGCGCTTCGCCGCGAAGTGCCGCCTGCCAAAAGGCGACGGCTACGTCCACATCCACGGCTGGCGCGGGTTTTTCGGTGCCGAGACGGTCCGCGAATTCCGCCGCGACCGCGGCGCGCACGCGCGCAAGTTCGTCCTCGAGCGCGTTCCAGCCGGCGAACCCTGCTGCGACGGCAATGCGCGTGCGCAGGAAATCGTCGTCCGGCAATTCGTGGGTCTGTTCGTCGCGCAGCATCTGCAATCGGTTTTCGATGCGGCGCAGGAAGCGGTAAGCGTCGCGCAGGCGGTTTGCGCTCACGGTGGCGAGCGCACCGATGCGCTCGCAGGCGGCGAGCGCCGGCAGCAGGCCGGTTTCGCGCAAGCCCGGCTCGCGCCCGCCGCGGATCAGTTGCAGCAGCTGCACGACGAATTCGATTTCGCGGATTCCCCCGGGGCCGAGTTTCAGGTTCGCGGCCAGGTCCTTGCGCACGACTTCGGCGTCGATCAGCGATTTCATCTCGCGCAAGCCGGCGAACGCGGTGTAATCCAGGTATTTGCGGTAGACGAAGGGGCGCAGCGCCTCGAGCAGGCGCTTGCCCGCGGCGATGTCGCCAGCGACCGGCCGTGCCTTGATCCAGGCATAGCGCTCCCAGTCGCGGCCCTCGCGCTGGTAGTACTGCTCCATGGCGGCAAACGGCAAGGCGACGCGGCCGGCATTGCCGAACGGGCGCAGGCGCAAGTCGACGCGAAAGACGTAACCATCGGCGGTGATCTCGGCGAGCAGCTTGACCAGCAGCTGGCCGAGGCGCGCGAAGTACGCTTCGTTGGCCAGTGGACGCTCGCCGTCGCTCGCGCCGTTTTCCGCGAAGGCGAGGATGAGATCGATGTCGGAGGAAAAATTCAGCTCGCCGCCGCCAAGCTTGCCCATCGCGATCACGACGAGCCGCTGCGCCACGCCTTCGCTGTTGCGCGGCGTACCGTGGCGGCGCGCCAAAACGGATTCGGCAAAGGCAAGCGCGGCGCCCAGACAGGTCTCGGCGAGCGCGCTGGCGCCGGCCAGGGTCTGTTCGACGCCGTCCAGGCCGTTGACGTCGCGCCAGATCAGGCGCAGTGATTCGGCGCGGCGGTACTGGCGCAAGGCCGCCATCGCAACGGCCTCGTCCAGTGCCTCCATCAAGTGTAACGTTCGCGTATCGGCATGGCGCGGATCGGCCATGCGCGCCAGCGAATCCGCATCAAGCAGGTGCGGGTCGCGCACGCAGGCATCGAAGGCGAAATCGCTGGCCAACAGCACGCGTTGCACATGCTCGGCCACGCCGGCGTCGTCGTGCAGCACCACGCCGGCCACACGGCAACGCGCCAGCACTTGTGCGTAGCGGGCTTGCACAAAGGCGTCGAGATTTGCGCGCGCGGACATGGCGCGATTGTGCATGAGAGTGGCGCGAAAAGCGCCTTATCTGGGGCCTCGGCAGTATGCCCGGTCCCGCCCACAAAAAACCCGCCGCGATTGCTCGCGGCGGGCCACCCTCCCCCTCATCGGATCGGGCCTTAATACGCGAAGCGTGACGGTTTGCCACGCCGCGGCGCAGCAATCGCCCTAGAATGGATGCATGCCCGAGCCCACCTCGCCCAACGCTCCGGAATCGGCGGACGCCTTGTTCGACGCGGTCTATGCGCGCCTGAAGGCGATGGCGGCGCGTCAGCTCGGCGCGCGGGAGCGCGGCACGCTCGACACCACCGCGCTGGTGCACGAACTGTATCTGCGCATTGGCGCGCAGGATGAACTGAAGTTTTCCCACCCGGCGCAATTCTTCGCCTACGCCGCGCGCGCCATGCGCCATCTGCTCGCCGACCGCGCGCGCGACCACTTGCGCCAATGCGCCGGCGGC
>JAFEFD010000592.1 GCA_018240765.1 Pseudomonadota bacterium
TGCTCGCCGCGATTCCGAAGGGTGCGCATGTCGTGGCGCTGGATGGCCGCGGCAAGCCGTGGTCAAGCGAGGAACTGGCGCAACAGCTCTCGCGCTGGCGCATGCAAGGCCGCGATCTGGCATTTCTGGTCGGCGGCGCGGATGGTTTCGCGCCCGAAGTGCTGGAGCGGGTCGGCCAGAAATGGTCGCTCGGGCCCGCGACGCTGCCGCATCCGCTGGTGCGAATCCTCGTGGCCGAGCAGCTTTATCGTGCCGCCAGCCTGCTCGCCAACCACCCCTATCACCGCGGCTGAACGGGGCTGGCGGGTTCAGGTGAATTCGCGGCGCTTGCGGATGCCTTGTGAGAAACTAGGCTTCTCATGGATCGCGCAGCTTCCCGCAGCGGCGAAATAATGGCGAACATGGGCCGGGCCCTGGCGCTTGCCCTTGTGGTTGCCGTCGTTTCGTGGTGGGCGATGCAGTACGCCCACGGGCCGGCCGGACTGTCCACCCTGTGGCCTGCCAGCGGCATCGTCTGCGGGGTGATGGCGGTGTCGCCGCGCCGTCGCTGGGGTTGGTACCTTGCGGCAGCATTTCTTGCATTCATCGTCGTCAATGTCGCGCATGGCGGATTCGGCCGCACGAGCATTCTGCTCAGCGTTGCCGACATCATCGACCCGGTTATCGTGGCCTGGGTCATCGCTGGGCGGGTGGGGGATTTCAGCGATCTGTCGCGTATTCCCTACATCAGCCTGCGCGCCGCCGCCGCGACGTTCGGAGCGTGTGCATTGTCCGCAGCCGTAGCGGTTGCCGGATTGCATGGCTTGGCCGGATTCGCGGACTTCGAGCGGTTTGTCGCCTGGATGGCATCCCATGTATTGGGAATGGCGATCTTTGCCACCCTGGCAATTACCGCCGCGCTGCTCGGCCGCAACATCTTCGGCGTGCCTGGCCAGCGTCTGGCGTTCTTCGGCGAGATGGCCGTACTCGCGGCGACCTGTGGACTGGTGTTCGGAACCTCGTACTTTCCATTTCCGTATATCGTTTTCCTGCCGCTGCTGCTGGTGACGTTCCGGCGCCGGTTTGCCGGGTTCGCATTGGGCACGAGCCTGGTCGCCATTGTCGCCGTGTCCACGCATGCCTCCGGGATCGGCCCTTTCGCCTACATGACGCAACTCGGCGATGCCTGGCGCACGCTGGTACTGCAAGGCTTTGTCGCGAGCACCTGCGTGTTCGCCCTGCCCGTGGCGATCGTCCTGACCGGGCGCGCGGTACTCGTGCGGAAGCTGGCCGAGAGTGAGCGCGAATACCGCATGCTCGCCGATTATTCGCGCGACCTGGTCGTGCGTTTCGACCAGAACGGCGTGCGCCGTTACATTTCGCCATCGGCCTACGAAATGCTCGGCTGGAGCCGCGATGAACTGGCTTCCATGCGCTGGGATCTCGTGCATCCGGACGATCGCACGCATGTGCAACAGGAGCTGGCGCGACTGCAGGCGCAGGGTGGCTCGACGACGATCCTGTTTCGCGTGTTGTGCAAGGATGGCCGTTATCTGTGGATCGAGGCGAACGCCTCGCAGGTGCCCAGCGCCGATCCGCGCGTGCCGCCTGACGTGATCTACTCGGGCCGCGACGTGACCAAGCGCGTGATCGCCGAGAAAGCCTTGCGCAACAACGAGCGCCGCCTGCGCGCGATCACGGCGAATGTTCCGGCCGTCGTGTTGCATGTGGACAAGGACGAACGCTATACCTTCGTCAATGCCTATGCGCTTCGCGATAATTCGAGAAGCGAGTCGGAGATTATCGGCAAGCGCATACGCGACGTCGTGAGTGACGCCATCTGGGCAGAAATTCAGCCCTATGTGCATGCGGCGCTGCACGGCAAGGAGGTGGCCTTCGAAATCGTACGCGACGTCAACGGCAAGACCTGCCATTACCAGTCGCGCTATGTGCCGGATATCGGCGACGACGGAGTGGTCGCCGGATTTTATGCGGTCAGTTTCGACATTACCGAGCTCAAGCAGGCGCAGGCCGAATTGCTGCGCCTGGTTCGCCACGATTCGCTGACCGGGGTGGCGAACCGCTTGCGTTTCATCGAGCGGCTCGAACTGGCGGTCGCGCGTAGTCGCCGCAGCCACAGGCCGCTTGCGCTGTTGTACCTGGACATCGACCATTTCAAGCGCATCAACGACACCCTGGGACATGTCGCTGGTGACGCGGTATTGCGCGAGTTCGCACAGCGGCTGACCCGGCACGTGCGCGATGTCGATCTCGTCGCGCGCCTGGGCGGCGACGAATTCGTGGTCGTGCTCGAACAGATCGACTCGGTGGCTGACGCTCAGGCAGTCGCCGACAAGCTGCTCGCGTGCCTGCGTGAACCCATCGCGGTGGGCGACGAGCACGCGCAAATCAGCGCCAGCGTCGGCATCGCCTTCGCCATGGACCCGGTCGACGATCCCGAAACCCTGCTGCAAAAGGCCGATACGGCGCTGTACGAGGCCAAGCGCGCCGGGCGCAATGTCTGGCGCATGGCCGGCTAGGAACTACAGAACGCCTGCTGTACTCGGCAGCTTGGGCGAAGACTATCTTGAGGAAGTGCCGTGCTCTATCTCGCTTCGCAGTCGCCACGCCGCCGCGAACTGCTCGATCGCCTCGGTGTGCGGTTCGATGTCATTGATGTCGACGTGCCGGAAGTGCGTGCGCCAGGCGAAACGCCGCGCAACTACGTGAGTCGCGTGGCGCGAGAGAAAGCCGGCGCGGGTCTGTTGAAATTGTCCGGCGTCGCCGGCGCAGTGGTGTTGGGCGCGGATACAGAAGTCGTGTTGGACGAGGAGGTCTTCGGCAAACCGGCCGATGCGTCGCGAGCCGCACAAATGCTGCGGCGCTTGTCGGGACGAACCCACGAGGTCCTGTCTGCCGTCTGGTGCCTGGATGCAGGGCGCGAAGAGCAGGCGTTCAGCATCACGCAAGTAGAATTCGCGCGGCTCGATACGGGCCAAATCGCTGCTTACGTCGCCTGTGGCGAATGGCAGGGCAAGGCCGGCGCGTATGCGATCCAGGGCCGGGCCGAGGCTTTCGTGGTACGGCTGTCCGGCAGCCATTCCGGCGTCATGGGATTGCCGCTACATGAGACAATGGCGTTGTTGCAACGATTTGGCATAGGCGCCTAGCCCGTCGTCGCCGCCGCAGTTCGGCATCGACAACCTGGCGATAGCGGGCTATAAATCGGTTTAGAAAAAACTTCCAAGTGGTTGTCGTGTCCGAAGAAATCCTCATTAACGTGACCCCGCGCGAAACCCGCGCCGCGGTCGTGGAAAACGGCGTGCTGCAGGAAGTGCTGATCGAGCGCGCCCTGCGCCGCGGCTACGTCGGCAACATCTACAAGGGCCGGGTCAGCCGGGTCATGCCCGGCATGCAGGCAGCGTTCGTGGAAATCGGGCTGGAGCGCGCGGCCTTCCTGCACGCCTCGGACATCCTGCGCGCGGTGACGCCGCTGGTCGGAGACGGTCAGGAAAGTCCGGCGCCGCTGTCGTCGCAGCCGATCGGCGAACTGGTCCGCGACGGCCAGGAAATCCTGGTGCAGGTGATCAAGGATCCGATCGGCAGCAAGGGTGCGCGCCTGACCACCAACCTGTCGGTGCCATCGCGCTATCTGGTATTGCTGCCGCTGGCCAAGGCTGTCGGCGTGTCGGTGCGCATCGAGGATGAGGCCGAACGCGCGCGCTTGAAGGAAGCTCTGCACGCGCGTGCCGCCGAAACCGGCCACGGCTACATCGTGCGTACCAATGCGGAAGGCCAGTCCGCCGAAGCCCTCGCCGAGGATGTGGCCTACCTGACCCGGTTGTGGCAATCGCTGCAGGAGGCGATCGCGAACGCGCGCGCCGGCGAGCGCGTGTACGAGGATCTGTCGCTGCCGCTACGCGCGCTACGCGACCTGATGCGCAAGGAAGTTGAAAAGGTGCGCGTGGATTCGCGCGAGACGCTCGAGCGCATGTTGGGTTTCGCCAGCCAGTTCATGCCCGAACTCGCCGAACGCATCGAGCATTATCCGGGCGAGCGCCCGATCTTCGACCTGTATGGCGTCGAGGACGAGATTCAGCGCGCGCTCAAGAAGCAGGTGCCATTGAAGTCGGGCGGCTATCTCGTCGTTGACCAGACCGAGGCCATGACCACCATCGACGTCAACACCGGTGCCTTCCTCGGCCATCGCAACCTCGAGGAAACGGTGTATCGCACCAACCTCGAGGCGGCGCAGGCGGCCGCGCGCCAACTGCGCCTGCGCAATCTCGGCGGCATCATCATCATCGACTTCATCGACATGGTTGATGAGGAACACAAGCGCCAGGTCCTGCGCACGCTGGAAAAATCCCTGGCCCACGACCACGCCAAGACCACGGTCTACGAAATGACCGAGCTGGGCCTCGTGCAGATGACGCGCAAGCGCACGGTGGAAAGCCTGGAACGCCAGTTGTGCGAGCCGTGCCCGGCCTGCGAGGGCCGCGGCAGCATCAAGACCGCCGAAACCGTCACCTACGAAATCTTCCGCGAGATCACGCGTGCGGTGCGCCAGTTCGAGGCCAAGAAACTGCTCGTGCTGGCCGCGCCGAAAGTCGTCGCGCGCATTCTCGACGAGGAATCGGCGGCCGTCGCCGAACTCGAGGAATTCATCGGCAAGACCATCCGCTTCCAGCCCGAGGAGCATTACGCGCAGGAGCAGTACGATGTCGTGCTGTTGTAGCCGTCAGTGATGTGGAAGCCCCACATCCGCCGCGCGCGCCTGTGGCTGCAGGCATTGTTCGCCACCACCGTCATCGCGCTGGCTCTGGGGGTTGGCGTGGCGCAGATGGCGCTGCCGTGGATCGCCTCTCATCCGCAACGCATTGCCGCGCTGTTGAGCGATCGACTGCAGCGCGCGGTGACCCTGGACGGCGTGACCGGCGTATGGGAGCGTGACGGGCCGCTGCTGGCGCTGCATGGCGTGCATATCGCCGGCGCGGATGCGAAGACGCCCGGCAGCACGATTCCGCAGGCCGAGTTGAAAATCAATTTCTTTTCCGCCTTGCATCGCAACCAGGCCTGGAACGAGTTTCGCCTCGTCGGCTTGAATTTGCGCCTGGCGCGCGACGCGCAAGGTCAGTGGCAGTTGAGCGGTATCGACGCGGGCGACCAGGCCGCCGGTAACCCGAAGGATTCGATCCTGTTCTCGCTTGGCGCGCTGGTGCTGCGCGATCTGCGCCTGACCGTGCAGGGCGGCGACGGCGCCAAGCCGATCATATTGCTCGCCGACGAAGTGCGCCTGGTCAATTCGGGCAGCACGCATCGCGTGCTCGCGCGCGTACGCTGCGCCGACACGCAGTCGCCGATCGATGCCGTGCTCGAATACGACAGTTCCTCGCGTGACGGGCAGTTGTACCTCGGCGGCACGGCGCTGGATCTGGCGGCCCTCACCCACGGTTACGCCTGGCAAGGCATGCAAGCCGCGCGCGGCAGTGGCCGTCTGCAATTCTGGGCATGGTGGAAGCGCGATCACCTGGAGCGCGCGCGCCTGGAATCGGATCTCACCAACGTGGTGTTGACCACGTCTGCACCGATCGAACTCGATCCCAGGCGCAGCATCGTCCCGCGCGTGGGTTTCGACCGCATCGCATTCGGCGCGCGCTGGCAGCGCGGCGATTCGGGCTGGACAGCGGATGTGGCTGATCTCGTCCTTGACCGGCAAGGTATCGTCGCGGCGCCAGCAAGCATCCATCTGGAAAAAACGCGTGACGAGGCGGCGAGCGACTCACACTGGGATGTCCGCCTGCAAGGTGTGAACCTGTCTGCACCGGCGAGCGTGGCGATGCTCAGCGAAGTGGCGTCACCGGCATGGCGGCGCTGGTTGTACATGGCCGATCCGGTCGGTAGCGTGCGTAGCGCACAATTGCGTTTCGCTGGTGCGCAGGATTTCGACGTTTCCGCCGACCTGGACGCATTCGCATGGCACGCCGTGGATGCGCTACCGGGCATCACCAGCCTGACCGGCAGCTTGCTCGGCGATGCGGACGGCTTCAACCTGCACCTGCCGGCGCATGCCGGGTTCGGCGTGAATGAAGCGCGCGTGTTTCGCCAGCCCCTGGAATTTTCGCGCTTTGCCGGCGATATTGCGGCGTGGCACGGCGATGGCGGCTGGCGCATCGGCACCGATGCGCTGGATTTCGAAGGCGCCGGTTATGGCGGCCAGTTGCGCGGCAGCGTGCAATTGCACGACGACGGCTCGCGTCCGGCGCTGGATGTCTACGCCGTGGTCGATCACGGCGAAGTACCGGCTGCGAAACTGTTCTGGCCGATCAACATCATGCCGCCGGACGGGGTGAAATGGCTGGATCGTGCGCTGGCGTCGGGAAAGATCGTCGATGGCCGCGCCGTGTTCCGCGGTGACCTTGCCGATTGGCCATTCACGAATTTCGCCGGTCGTTTCGAAGCGCGCGCGCAAATCGACGATGCAAAGCTGGTCTATCTTCCGGACTGGCCTGCTGCCGAGCATGTGCGTGCCGTTGCCGACTTCGTCAACAACGGCTTGAGCGTCGATTCCAGCGGGGCACAGGCGCTTGGCAACTCGGTGGACAGCGCCGGCGTGACGATCGCCGACCTTGCCGAGGCGGTGCTGGAACTGGATGTCGAAGGCTCGGGCAGCGGCAAGAGCCTGCTCGACTTCATCAAGGCCACACCGATTGGCGCGCGCTACGCCGAACACCTGCTGGGCGTGAGTGTCAGCGGCAAGAGCAAGGTGAAATTCCACTTGCACCTGCCCATTCACGCGACCGAACAGCTCG
>JAFEFD010000593.1 GCA_018240765.1 Pseudomonadota bacterium
CGGTCGACGAACTCAACAGTGCCATCGGCATGGTGCTGGCACAGGATCTGCCCGATGCCGTGCGTGAAACGCTGATCCAGATCCAGCACGACCTGTTCGATCTCGGCGGGGAGCTGTGCATTCCCGGCATGGCGATGATCCACGATACCGATATCGCGCGCCTGGAATCCACACTCGACGGCTTCAATGCCGACCTGCCCATGCTCAAGGAATTCATCCTGCCCGGCGGCGGCATGGCGGCGGCATGCTGCCACCTCGCGCGCACGGTGTGCCGTCGCGCCGAACGCGAGACCGTCACGCTGGCGCGCACCGAATCCGTGCGGCCCGAGGCAATCCGATATCTGAATCGCCTTTCCGACCTGCTGTTCGTGCTTTCGCGCGTGCTTGCCCGCGCGAGCGGACATGGCGAAGTGTTGTGGAACCACGAACGCAGAAAGCGCACCAAGGCCTGAGTGCTGCTCTACACCCATCCCGCTTGCCTTGCCCACGATCCGGGCACCGGCCACCCGGAATCGCCGGCGCGATTGCGCGCCGTGCTCGAAACGCTCGATGATCCGCGCTTCGCGGCAATCGAACGCAGCGAAGCGCCGCGCGCCACGCGTGAACAACTCGGTCGCGTACATGGCGCGGCGATGATCGACCGGATTTTTGCCAGCGCGCCGTGCGAAGGCCATGCCCAGCTCGATCCCGACACCGCGATGTCACCGGATTCGCTGCAAGCTGCGCTGCGCGCTGCCGGTGCGGTGTGTGCGGCAGTCGACGCGCTGATCGATGGCGCCGGCACGCGCGCATTCTGCGCGGTGCGACCGCCCGGCCATCACGCCACGCGCGACACGGCGATGGGCTTTTGCCTGTTCAACAGCATCGCCATTGGCGCGGCGCAGGCGCTGGCGCGCGGCATCGAACGCGTCGCCATCGTCGATTTCGACGTGCACCACGGCAACGGTACGCAGGACATTTTCTGGAACGATCCGCACGTTCTCTATGCCTCGACCCACCAGTCGCCGCTGTACCCGGGCACCGGCGCACGATCCGAAACAGGCGCCGGCAACGTCGTCAACGCGCCGCTGCCGCCCGGCGCAGGTTCGGCGCAATTCCGCAGCGCCATGTCGGGCATCATCCTGCCGCGCCTGGCCGAATTCCGCCCGCAACTGCTGATGATATCGGCTGGCTTCGACGCGCACCGGCTGGATCCGCTTGCCAGCCTGAATTTCGACAACGACGACTACGCCTGGGTCACGCGCGAACTCGTCGATGTGGCGAATGCGCACGCGCAAGGCCGCATCGTTTCGAGCCTGGAAGGCGGCTACAGCCTTGCCGCCCTGCGAGAATCCACGGCCGCGCATGTGGCCGCGCTGATGGAATGATCCCCGCGCGTTGCCGGAAATCGGCGAATCAGGCAAGCTTCACGCCTTGCGCTCCGCTTTCGGATCAACCGTGTCTGGCGCCTACCGTTCGAATTTACCGCATTTCAGGATGCTGGCCGTCGCGCTGACGCTGACCATTGTCCATGTGGCAGCCGCGCAGGAGCCTCCCGCCTGTCCGGTCGGCGTACTGGTCTGCCCGAAACCGGCACGCACGAACCAGTTCGTGCTGTGCAAGCGCAATGCGCTGCTGGATTTCTACACCCCGGGCCTGCCCACGCAAGGCGACCGCAGCACGATTCCAGCCGACGTCAGCGCGCGCAGGGTCGAATCCACGGATAGCTCGCATTACCGGCTCGAAGGCGACGTGCAGATGCAGCGCCTGGACCAGTTGCTGCGTTCGGATTTCCTGACCTACGACACCGACACCACGGCCTATGCCGCCGGTGGACACGTGATCATGCAGGATCGCAGCCTGTTGATGGCGGCCGACTCGGCGCGCGGCAGCGACACGCCGCGCACCACGCACCTTGAAAACATCCGCTACCAGATGCTCGAGCAGCGCGGCAACGGCGTGGCCGCCAGCGCCGACATGAGCGATGCCGAGCACGGCAAACTGGTCGATGGCACCTTCACGACCTGCGATCCGGACGACGTGCGCTGGCATCTGCACGCGGACGAACTGGACATGGACAAGTCCGCGAACGCCGGCTATGCACACGGCGTGAGCCTGTACTACGGCAACGTGCCGTTCTTCTGGCTTCCGTACCTGAGCTTTCCGCTCAGCAACGAGCGTCAATCCGGATTCCTCGCTCCGCACATCGGCTGGTCCAGCCACCGCGGCCTGGTGCTCGGCACGCCGTATTACCTGAATCTCGCGCCGAACTACGACGCCACCCTGGAGCCGCGCGTATCCAGCGACCGCGGCGCCATGCTTGCCGGCCAGTTCCGCTACCTGGATGCCGCCGACAAGGCGCAGATCGATTTCAATTTCGTGCCGCATGACAACGAAGCCGCGGACGAACGCTCGCAATACGCGGCAACGCCGCCCGTGTTCCAGGGACCGGCCTCGCCGGTGGACGTGCCCGACCGGCGTTACGCCTTCCATGTCCAGGACGCCAGCATGCTCTCGGACAACTGGGGCGCGGCGGTGAACATCGAGCGCGTTTCCGACAAGCAGTATTTCCAGGATTTCGGCGATTCGCTCACCACCAGCGCCACGGCGTTGCTCGGTTCCAGCGCCTACCTCAACGGCCGCGGCGCGTGGTGGAACGCAAGTTTCGGCGCGGATGCCTCGCAGATCACGCAGGTCACGCTGTCCAACGCAGTACAGCCGTACATGCGCCTGCCGCGCGCGACGTTCACGGGCGAGCGCGCCCTGCCCGGCGGCCTGGCCTGGGGCGTGAATGCCGAGTACGTGGATTTCCGCCGCGGTCCGTTCGAGCTGACCGGCGCCATGCCCGGCAGCGTGCTCAGCGTCGATTCGCTCGAAGGCCGGCGCGTGGACGTATACCCGTACCTGGCGTATCCGGTCGAAGCCGCCGGCTATTTCATCCGCCCGGAACTGGGCGTGCGCTACACCGCCTACGACCTGCGCAATCTCGCCGGATACAACGCCTCCAACCCGGGCCTGCCGCAATTCACCAACACGACGCCGGCGCGCAGCACGCCGGTCTTCGACCTCGACGCGGGCCTGATCTTCGACCGCCCGCTGACCTTGTTCGGCACGGCGCTGACGCAGACCCTGGAGCCGCGCCTGTACTACCTGCGCGTGCCGTATCGCAACCAGGCCGATCTGCCGATCTTCGACACGCAGTTGCCAAGCTTCGATTTCCCGAGCCTGTTCCGCAGCAATGCTTTCGTCGGCGCCGACCGCCAGAGCAACGCGAACAATCTCACCCTGGCCCTGACCTCGCGCCTGATCGATGCCGCGTCGGGCGATGAACTGCTCAGCGCCAGCATCGGCCAGATCCATTATTTCTCGCCGCAGCGCGTGCAGTTGCCGGGCGTGCCGGAAGTCGATTATTCAGGCTCGGATTACGTCGCCGAACTCGACCTGCGCCTGAACGACCGCTGGGAACTGAAATGGGACCAGCAGTACAACCCGAATTCGCGCGTGCTCGATCCGCAGACGCAAATGCTGGTGGAAAACCTGCACCACACCGATCTTTCCGCGATCAGCGTGCAGCATCGTTTCGGCGCCGAAGGCACGGTGAATTTCTCGTACCGCTTCCGCCGCGGCCTGCTCGAACAGGTCGACACCTCGGCGCTGTATCCGCTCAACGCGAACTGGTCTCTGGTCGGGCGCTACTACTACTCGCTGATGCACAGCCAGTTGCTCGAGGCCTTCGCCGGCGCGCAATACGACAGTTGCTGCGTGGCCATGCGCGTACTGGTGCGGCGCTACATCAATGTCATCGGCCAGTTGCACCCGAGCAACGGAATCTACTTCGAACTCGAGTTCAAGGGCCTGGGCAGCACCGGCACGCGCACCGACAATTTCCTGCGCCGTGCTATCCTTGGCTATCAATAAGTCCCGTTTGCGTAACGGTTTTCTTACCCGAAAAACCGCATAATCGCGCGGTTTTCGTGCATTGCACCCTTCCGAACTGCCATTCCGATGAACAGAATCGTCTTTTGCCTGTGTTTCCTGGTTTCCGCACTCAGCGCTTGTTCCGGCGCGCAGGCGCAAGCGCTGCAACCGGCACAACCGCTGGATCGCATCGTCGCCGTGGCCGATGACAGCGTGATCCTGCAAAGCGAGCTGGATGCCGCGGTGGCGAACGTGCTCAACCAGTACCGCGCCAATCCGCAACAACTGCCGCCGCGCGACGTGCTCGAACGCCAGGTGCTGGAAAGCCTGATCATGCTGCGCCTGCAAGTGGCCCGCGCCAAGGACACCGGCATTCGTGTCAACGACTCCGAAATCGACCAGGCCATGCAGCGCGTGGCCGAGAGCAACAAGATGACCGTGGACCAGATGCGCGCCTCGCTCGCCAGCCAGAACATGAGCTATGCCGATTTCCGCGACCACCTGCGCGACCAGTTGCTGGTACAGCGCCTGCAGCAGCGCGTGGTGCAAGGCCAATCCAACGTCAGCGATTCGGAAATCGACATCCTGCTCGCCAGCAACAGCCTCAAGTCCGGCCAGGTGCACCTGCAGCACATCCTGATCGGCCTGCCCAATGGCGCCGATGCGTCGCAGATTGCTGCCGCGCGCGCCAAGGCCGACGAGGTCAAGGCCAAGATCGATGGCGGCATGGATTTCACGACAGCGGCCATCCAGTACTCCAGCGCGCAGGATGCGTTGCAAGGCGGCGACCTGGGCTGGCGCGGTTACGACGAGGTGCCGGAAGCGTTTGCCAATCTCGTCGAAGGCATGAAGCCCGGCGATGTTTCGCAGCCGCTGCGCGGCCCGAGCGGCTTCCACATCGTCAAGCTCGTGGACAAACGCACCGACGGCAAGCAGGTCGTCACCGAGTACCACGCGCGCCACATCCTGATCAAGGTCAACGAACTGACCAGCAGCGACCAGGCGAAGAAGACGATCGAGGATATCCGCAACCGCATCGTCAATGGCCACGAAGACTTCGCCACCCTGGCAAAGAAGGATTCGCAGGATCCGAGCACGGCCAGCGCCGGCGGCGACATGGGCTGGTTCCCGATCGACCAGTACGGTTCGTCGGTGGCCACGGCCCTGACCTCGCTCAAGGACGGCGAAGTCTCGCAACCGTTCGTCAGCGACCTGGGCTGGCACATCCTGCAGCTTGAAGGCACGCGCCAGCAGGATCGCAGCAAGGAAATGAAGCGCGAACAGGCGCGCGAGGTGATCCGCAACCGCAAGGCCGAGCAGGCCTACGAGGATTTCCTGCGCCAGGTGCGTTCCGAGGCCTATGTGGAAATCCGCCTGCCGGGCGCCGAATCCAGGTCCGACCCGGACAAGTCCGCTCCCTGAGCGCGGCGATGAACGACCAGGCCTGGCTGCCACGGCTGGCCATCACCACCGGCGAACCGGCCGGCATCGGGCCTGAAATCGTCGCCACGCTCGCGGCGACCGACCTGGCCGCAGACCTGATCGCCGTCGGCGACAAGGACGCGCTGCTGCTCGCGGCACAAACGCGCGGCATCGCGCTCACCCTCGAAACCGATGACGGGCAATGGCGCCGCGAGCGCGCGCCAGGTTCACTGCGCTACGTGCATGTTCCCGCACCCGCGCCGATCACGCCCGGCAAGCTCGACGCGCGCAACGCAGCGTATGTCGTCGCCATGCTCGCGCGCGCCGCCGACGGCTGCCTCGAAGGCGAATTCGACGCGCTGGTCACCGCACCGGTGCAGAAGAGCATCATCAACGACGCCGGCATTGCGTTCACCGGGCATACCGAATTTTTCGCGCAACGCGCCAAATGCGACGTGACGATGCTCCTCGTGGCTCCAGGTATTCGTGTGGCCCTGGCGACCACGCATCTGCCGCTGGCCGACGTACCCGCTGCGATCACCGCCGCCACGCTGGTGCGCGTCTTGCGCATCGTCCACAACGACTTGCGCCACCGCTTCGACATCGACAACCCACGCATTGCCGTGCTCGGCTTGAATCCGCATGCCGGCGAAGGCGGGCATCTTGGCCGCGAGGAAATCGACGTGATCGCTCCCACGCTGGCCGCGCTGCGCGCGGATGGCTTGCAACTCGAGGGCCCGCTGTCCGCGGACACCGCGTTCGTGCCGGCACAACGCGCGCGCTTCGATGCGTATCTGGCGATGTACCACGACCAGGGCCTGCCCGTGCTCAAGGCGCTGGGCTTCGGCGACGCCGTCAACGTCACGCTCGGCCTGCCCTTCGTGCGCACCTCGGTCGACCACGGTACTGCGCTGGATCTCGCCGGAACCGGCAAGGCGGATCCGGCGAGCCTGATCGCGGCGGCGAAGCTGGCGATGGAACTCGCGCGCGCATGAACGCGCCCGCGCATCGCCCGCGAAAGAGATTCGGCCAGCATTTCCTGCACGATCCGGGCATCCTGCGCCGCATCGTCGAAGCGATTGCGCCGCGACCGGATCAGCGCATCGTCGAGATCGGCCCCGGCGAAGGCGCAATGACCTTGCCGCTGTTGCGCGCCGCCAAAACGCTTACCGCGATCGAACTCGACCGCGACCTGATCGAGCCGCTGCGCGAGAAATCCCGCGAGATCGGCGAACTATCCATCGTCAACGCCGACGTGCTGACCGTGGATTTCACCGCGTTGGCGCAAGGCACGACTATCCGCCTCGTCGGCAACCTGCCTTACAACATTTCCACGCCGATACTTTTCCATTGCCTGG
>JAFEFD010000594.1 GCA_018240765.1 Pseudomonadota bacterium
TATCACGGCGCGCATCCGATCACCGGCCACGACCTTGCCGAAACGATCTGGTGGGTCGCGAACCTGCCCGCACACCTCAACATCAATCGCATCGAGGTGATGCCGGTGACGCAGTCGTTCGCGGGATTCCAGATCGCGCGAGCGGGGTGAGTCGGCGCTGTCGTGCCCAATTCAGCCGGCAATTGTGATTGTTGACGCCAACATTGCGGAGACGTATAAAACATCTCATGTGAATTGGTTTTGTGAACTTCGGCATGGAAGAAAGGCTCATGAAAAACGTACTGCGTTCCTGCATGACAGCAACGTGCATTTTCTTGTGTGTAGCCGGTAGCGTGCTCGCAGCTGGCATCGACGACCCGCAGATGCAAAGAACCATGCGCGCCATGGCCAATGCAGATACCGATTGGCATCCGGATCTGGCCGGCGAGTTCAACGGTCTGCGCGATTACGCGAAGGGCAGATTCAAGGCGGCGATGCAGCAATTTCTATCGGGTGCGTACTACTCGGACAAGTTGTCGCAAATGTGCATCGGCCTGATGTATTTGAACGGTGATGGCGTGAAGCAGGATTCCGTGACCGCTTACGCTTGGGTCGCGCTGGCCGCTGAGCGCAATTACGGCGACTATGTCGCCACCCGCGATCGCATCAAGGCATCACTGACCCCCGAACAGACTCGCCAGGCCGAAGCCCAATACCATAAACTTGCCGGTGTCTACGCAGATGCCATTGCGAAACCGCGGCTCGTGGTGCAACTCCGTCAAGGCCAGATGCGATTGACGGGATCTCGCACTGGTTACCAGCAATCGATGTGGAATGCTTTCTACGTGCCCGGCATCACGGGCGACGCCGGCGATGCAATGGTCAAGGGTGCACGCTGCGCGGGACCAACAATTACGCTTGGATATCAGGACGCACCGATCACTGGCTGTGGCGGCGATGCGCTGTATGCCAAAACCTTTTGGCAACCGAAGAAATATTTCGCTTCGCGCGATGCGTTATGGACGCAGGTCACGGTCGGCCCGATGATCGAAGAGAAACCCGACTCTTCCCATCCCAGCAACCGGTAATTTGGCCATGCCGAGCGATTGCACGATCCGTGCTTTAGCGCGCGGTTGTGGGAATGACTAGCAATTATCCTTCCGCAAGATAGGTGTATCCCGTCAGCCCCGCTTCAAGCGCCGCGATCAGTCGCTGCGCTTCGGCGCCGGCAATACCGGCGCGTGCGACCTTGTCGCGATACGCCGCGCGCAGCTCGTCCAACTTGTAGCCGACGTAGTCGAGCATCACGTCGGTGGTGTCGCCGCGCTTGACGTGCGAAAACGCGTAGCCTGAATCGGTCAGACGCACGTTCACCGCGTCGGTATCGCCGAACAGGTTGTGGATGTCGCCGAGGGCCTCTTGATAGGCGCCGACAAGGAAGATGCCGAGCCGATACGGCTTGCCCGCTTCCGGCGCGTGCAGCGGCAGGCTCACGTCCACGCCGTCGGCATCGACATAGGCATCCAGACGGCCATCGGAATCGCAGGTAAGATCCGCGATCACGGCACGACGGTCGGGCGCGCGATCCAACCCTGCAATCGGCACGATCGGAAAAATCTGGTCGATCGCCCAAGCGTCGGGAATCGATTCGAAGATCGAAAAATTGACGAAATACTTGTCCACGAGTTTTTCGTTCAACTCGTCCAGCGCCTGTCGATGCGAGCGTTCTTCCGGTTTCAAACGCGGTCGTAACGCATTGACAATGGCGTAATACAAATCGTCCAGGCGCGCACGCTGGCGCAACGTCAGCGATCCTTGTGCGAATTGTGCGTGGCCTTCCGCCCACTGCTGTTGCGCTTCGTGGTACAGCTCGACCACCGAACGCGTGGCGATTTCGGCGTGGATTTCGCGCAGGCGCCGCAGCACGGTCGGCTCAATCTCATCACCAGGCGGCACGCGGCCTTCCGGCGCGCGTTCGATGTCGCTGACATTGACCACGAGCACGGCGTGGTGAGCCACCATCGCGCGGCCGGTTTCGCTGATCACATGCGGCGCCTTCAATCCATGCGCGGCGCAGGCTTCGGCGAGCGGTTGCACGACCGTTGATGCGTACTGGTCCAGCCCATAGTTGATCGAACAGGCCGAGCGCGAGCGCGTGCCTTCATAGTCCACGCCGAGGCCGCCGCCGACATCGACGTAGCCGATCGGCAGTCCCATTTTGCACAATTCCACAAAGTAGCGCGTCGCCTCGCGCATGCCGGCGGCAATGTCGCGCACGTTGGAAATCTGCGAACCCATGAACACATGCAGCAATTGCAGCGACTGCGTGAGGTCCGCCGCCTTGAGCGCGTCGATCAGGGTGAGCAACTGTCGCGGGGTCAGGCCGAACTTCGATTTTTCCCCGCCCGTGTTCTGCCACTTGCCGGCGCCAAGACTGGTCAGGCGCATGCGCACGCCGAACAGCGGCTCGACGCCAAGCGCTTTCGCTTCCTCCAGCGCGGGTGCCAGTTCCGACGGTTTCTCGATCACGATGAACACGCGCAGGCCGAGCTTGCGCCCGATCAGGGCCAGGCGCAGGTATTCGCGATCCTTGTAGCCGTTGCAGATGACGATGCTGTTCGGCCTGGCCAATGCCAGTACGGCCATCAGCTCGGGCTTTGACCCCGCTTCAAGTCCGAACCCGCCATTGCCGGCGCGCACCAGCTCGCTGACCACGCCGTGCTGCTGGTTGACCTTGACCGGATACACCGCGCTGTAGCCGCCGGAATAATCCAGCTCGCGCATCGCTTGCGCGAACGCGGCCTGCAATCGGCCGAGCCGATGCGTGAGGATGTCGGCGAAGCGCACCAATAGAGGCAGACGCGAGCCCTGCGTGCAGGCAGCATCGACGATCTCGGGCAACGCCAACGTGGGTCCGTCCGCGCCGCGCGGATGCACGGTCAGGCGACCGGCAGCATCGACATCAAAATAATTTTCGCCCCAATTCGCGATCGCGTATTGGGCGCGGGCGGCAGCGGCGTTCCAAGCGTTCGTCATCGAAAGTGCTCCGGATAACGAGGTTTCAGAACGTCGCAGCGGCGGGCCTTGACGCGGGATATTCGCCGATCGGAAGCCACCAACGCCGCGGGATCGACTGCACGCATTGTAACGCCGGAACCGTTACAATCGCGCCCCATTTTCACGGAACAGGATCCGTCATGACGACGCAACAGTGGTTCGACGAGCGCCATGACTACGCCGGCTCCTCGATCGGCTTTCGCGTGACCCAGCGCCTGCACGCCGAACAGACGCCGTTCCAGAACATCGAGATCTGGGACAGCACCGACTGGGGCAAGCTGATGGTCATCGACAGCTGCATGATGGTCACCACACGCGACAACTTCTTCTATCACGAGATGATGTCGCATCCTGCGCTGTTCACGCATCCGCGCGCCAGGCGCGTCGTCATCATCGGCGGCGGCGACTGCGGCACGCTGCGCGAAGTGCTCAAGCACGACGAAGTGGAAAGCGCGGTGCAGGTCGAGATCGACGAACGCGTGACGCGGCTGGCGGAACAATACTTTCCGGAATTGTGCGAATCGAACAACGATCCGCGCGCGCAACTGCTTTTCATCGACGGCATCAAGTGGATGGCCGAATGCGAGCCGGAATCGCTCGACATCGTGATCGTGGATTCGACCGATCCGATTGGCCCGGCCGAAGGCCTGTTCAACGAGACGTTCTACCGCTCGTGCCTGAAGGCACTGCGTCACGGTGGCATCCTGGTGCAGCAAAGCGAATCACCGCTCGCGCATCTGCCCCTGCTCAAGGATATCCGCAAGGCGATGAAGGGCGCCGGCTTTCAGGCCATGCGCACGCTCACCTTTCCGCAGCCGTGCTATCCCACCGGTTGGTGGAGTGCAACGCTCGCACGCAAGGGCGTGGACTTGTCCGACTTCCGCGAACGCGGTGCGGAAATGAAGCAGTTTGCGACGCAGTATTACAACGCGGAAATCCACAAGGCCGCATTGGCGATGCCGGAATTCCTCAAGGCTGCGCTGGAAGATTGAACTTCACGCTTTCCCGCGCCAGCGCCCCCAGGCGCGCGCGCTGAGCAGATCGATTCCGTCGAGCCAGCGCGCGACGATACGCGATTCGCCAGCGAGCAATGCCGCACCAATGATGCCGGTGAGCAAGCCCGGGCCGGGCAGCACCAGCATGATCAGGCCAAGTGCGATCAGCAAAAGGCCGAATCCCACCGCCAAGACGGTGCGCAGCGCGTGCCGGCCTTCGCGCATGCGTTCGTGGTGCGCGCGGAAGCGTGAGCCGCGCGGCGCGGACACGAAGCGCTTCCAGCGTTTGTGTAATCCGGCGAACACGCCTTGTCTCCCGAACCGTTGTGAGCTGGATGTATGCTCACCTTGCCCGATTCCGCAGGAACGCGCCATGAACCGTTTCGCCCTCGTACTCGCCGCCTGTTCCCTGACCTGCCTCGCCCATGCCGGCGACCGCATCAACGGCGCGCCTTTCGCGACGCGCTCGCCGGTGCTGGCCACGCACGGCATGGTCGCAACCAGCGTGCCGCTGGCGACACAGATCGGACTCGACGTGTTGAAGAAAGGCGGCACCGCAGTGGATGCCGCGATCGCGGCGAATGCGGCGCTGGGCTTGATGGAACCGGTCTCCAACGGCGTCGGCGGCGATTTGTTCGCCATCGTCTGGGACGCGAAGACGAAAAAACTCTACGGCTACAACGGTTCCGGGCGCTCGCCGAAATCGCTCACGCTGAAGTGGTTTCAGGATCACGATTACAAGGCCGTGCCGCCGCTCGGGCCGCTGCCGGTAAACGTGCCCGGCTGCGTCGACGGTTGGTTCGCGCTGCACGATCGCTTCGGCAAATTGAAGATGAAAGACGACCTCGCGCCCGCGATCGCCTACGCGCGCGAAGGTTTTCCGGTGACGCAACTGATCGCCTACTACTGGAAACTCTCGGTGCCGCGCCTCTCCAAATTCCCCGGCTTCACCGAGCAGATGACGCTGAACGGTCGCGCGCCGGCGGAAGGCGAAATCTGGAAGAACGCGAATCTCGCCAACACGCTGCAAGCCATCGCCAACGGCGGGCGCGACGCGTTCTACAAGGGCAACATCGCGCATACCATCGCCGACTACGTCAAGGCACAGGGCGGATTCCTCTCCTACGAGGATCTCGCCAGCCACCACGGCGAATGGGTCGAACCGGTATCGACGAATTACCGCGGCGTGGATGTGTGGGAGCTGCCGCCGAACGGCCAGGGCATCGCCGCATTGCAGATGCTCAATATCCTGGAAGGCTACGATTTCTCGAAGATTGCCTTCGACAGCGCCGAGCATGTGCACCTGTTCGTCGAAGCCAAGAAACTCGCCTTCGAGGATCGCGCGCATTTCTACGCCGATCCGGATTTCTACAAAGTGCCGATCCCGTGGTTGATCTCGAAGGACTACGCCGCGCAACGACGCAAGCTGATCTCGCCCGACCATGCGATGAAATCCGTCGCGGCGGGTGAGGAACCGAAGCTGCACGGCGACACGATCTATCTCACCACCGCCGACCAGTGGGGCAACATGGTGTCGCTGATCCAGTCCAACTACCGCGGCATGGGCTCGGGCATGACGCCGCCGGGACTCGGATTCGGGTTGCAGGATCGCGGCGAATTGTTCGTGCTCAAGGATGGTTTCGCCAACACCTACGCGCCAGGCAAGCGTCCGTTCCACACCATCATCCCGAGCTTCATCACGCGCGACGGCAAGCCGTGGATCAGCTTCGGCGTGATGGGCGGCGACATGCAGCCGCAGGGGCATGTGCAGATCGTGCAGAACCTGATCGACTGGCACATGAACTTGCAGGAAGCCGGCGACGCACCGCGCATCCAGCACGAAGGCTCGACTTCGCCCGAGGCACAGGAAATGGAAATGACGGACGGCGGCTGGGTGGATCTGGAATCCGGATTCTCGTATTCGACCGTGCGTGGCCTGATGCAGATGGGCCACGACGTGCGCTTCGCCGATGGCCCTTACGGCGGCTATCAGGCGATCGAATGGGATGCGAAGAATCACGTCTATATCGGCGCGTCGGAAGGGCGCAAGGATGGGCAGGCCGCCGGTTATTAAGCTCGCGCTCAAACGCCTTCGCTACACTGCACGTTCGCATCGCCCGAGGATTCACCGCCATGCTGCGTTGTATACTTTTACTCATCGCCCTGTTCGCCGCGCCCGCGTTCGCGCAACCACTCGCGCCCGATGCTGCGCCACTCGCCCCGGAAATGCCGCCGGCGCAGGTGCTGGCGCAATTCCATCACGACGAGATCAACCTGCTCGCGCTGCGTGGCGATGCGCATTCCCTGCTGGCCGCGGCGCTGATGGCGCAAGCCGACGCCGGCAATCCGGCGCGGCCCAAGGCGCTGCAAACCCCGGCGCTGCTCGCACGTGCGCAGAAGGCCGACGACGCGGATGCGCTGGTGTGGTGGGTTTCGGCGGCGCTGGACTGCGGCGGCAAGGCGAAAAACTGCCCGCGTGAGGAAATTCTGACGCAACTTGAAAAAGCCGATCCGGCCAATGCCGCCGCATGGCTGTGGGCGCTGCACCGCGCGCAGCAAACCGGCGCCACGGCGACCGCGCGCGCGGCCCTGACCAGCGCTGCGCAGGCCACGCAATTCGATGATCGCTTCGGCGCGCTCACGGCCATGTTGTATGACGCCGCCGGCATCCTGCCGGTCGAAGAAAGCATCCTGCGCGCCAGCGACCAACCCGGGGTGAGTCCATCCGGATTCAAGCTGACCTATGCCGCCGGCATTGCGGTTGCGCTGCCGCATCCGTACCTGGACGCGCTCGGCGCCATCTGCCGCAAATCGCCGGATGAGGCCGGCATCGCGGCCGATTGCATTGCAGTGGCGCAGAAGATGTCCGAATGCGGCAGCCTGTTCGCGCGCAGCGCCGGCCTGCAATTGCTGCTCGCGCTGACCCCGCCCGGCGCAACCCAGAAAGCCGCTTCCGCGCAGGCGCGCACGCTGGCCTGGCGCATGCGCGGCATCGGCGGCGTGGCCGACCGGCTCGCGAACGACAGCCGCGTGACCGGCATCTACGTCCAGAGCCTGCGCGCCAGCGGCCGCGAAAGCGACGCGGTCGACGCCGTTCTGCATAGCCAGAACCTGCCGCTGGAACCGCCAGTGGATTGGCAGCCGCCCGCGGCGAACGCGACGCCCCAGCCGTAGGTTCGCAAAAACCGCATTCCCGTTGTACGCTTGGCCGACTTCGCCGATCGGAGATACGCGCATGCGCAAGATTTTCGTGGCCAGTTCCAAGGGCGGCTGCGGCAAGACCACGATAGCGACGAACCTCGCTGCGTATTTCGCGCAGGATGGCAAGCGCACCGTGCTGGTGGATGCCGATCGCCAGGGTTCAAGCATGCACTGGGCGGAAAAGCGCGCCGGCCTGTCCGCGCCGGTGCTGGCCATTTCCGGCCTGCGCGCCGACTGGAACGAGAAGATCCCGCAAGACGCGCAGATCGTCATCATCGACGGCCCGGCGGGCATCCGCAGCGGTGAAGTCGCCGAGCTTGCGCACGATGCCGACGCCTTGCTGGTCCCGCTGCTGCCTTCGCGCATCGATCTGGAAGCGAGCGAGCATTTCCTGCAGGAAGTCTCGCGCCTGGGCCGGGTCAAGCGCGAATCGCTCGCGGTCGGCCTCGTCGCGAACCGGCTAAAACCCTGGACCACGGCCTCGCAGGAAGCGGTCGATGAAATCAAGCGCCTGCCGTTTCCCCTGGTCGCGCAATTGCGCGACACCCAGGGCTACGTGCTGGTCGCAGGCCTGGGCAAGAGCATTTTCGACTACAACTCCGAAATCATCCGCAGCCATCAGGAAGATTGGGGCAAATTGTTGCGCTGGGTGAAAAAACAGGGCTGATGGACCGATGAAACGCGAGATCGTGCTGTTGCGCCACGCGCATGCTGAAAACACCGCCCCGGGCCAGAATGACTCCGAGCGCGCGCTCACGCTGCGTGGTGTCGCCGAGGCGCGCGCGGCCGGACACTGGCTGCGCGAACAGAACGCAATGCCGGCGCGCGTACTGTGTTCGCCGGCGCTGCGCGCGCGGCAGACGCTGGAACACGCGCTTGGCGATGTCCACGCCCGGTTCGAACCGCGCATTTACGCGGCGACGGCCGGCGAACTTGATGCACTGATCGACGAACACGCCGATGCGCAGCGCTTGCTGCTGGTCGGCCACAATCCCGGCTTCGAAACCTTCGTCGCCCTGCTCGCGACAGGTCAGTCCGGCGACTTCCGCGGCATGCCGCCGGGCGGTATCGCGTGGTTCGAGCTCGACGGAACGGCCGAACCGGGAAGTGGACGACTGAAGGCGTTCTGGTCGCCGTAAGCGAAAGCCACGCATGCGACCAATCCGCATGCTGCCGTTGCTGCCATGCCTGGGCCTGCTCTGCGGCGCTGCACTTGCGCAAGTCCCGCGCCACGAATCCCACGACCTGGATGCTGGGCGCTCGCAGGCCGGATTCACCGTCAAACTGCTGTGGCTGATCGGCCTGCGCGGCGATTTCGGTGCGGTGCGCGGCACGCTGGACATCGATCGCTTCCACGGCACCGCGCGGGTCGATGCACGCATCGACGTCGACGACCTGCACATGCGCAGCGCGAATTACGAAGCCTGGGCGAAATCCGCTGAATTCTTCGACGCATCGCGCTATGCGCAAATCCATTTCGTGTCCGAAGACATTCCGCTCGTGCGCCTGAGCCGCGGCGGCGCGCTCGATGGCCTGCTAACCCTGCGCGGCATCGACAAACCGGTACGCTTTCGCATCCTGCCGGCGCAATGCGGGCAGCCGCTGACCGGCGCCTGCGCGGTGCAGGCCGAAGGCAGCATCGAACGCAACGATTTCGGCATGCATTCGCGGCGTGGCACGCTGGCCGACAAGGTCGCCTTGCGCATGCGCATTTTCGTGCTGCCGGACGTGGATCGGCCGCAGTGACCCGTGCGGCATTCGTTGGCCTGCTCGTTGCCGCCGCGTTCGCGCTCGGCGGTTGTGCGGTCGATCCGATCCACGCGCGCCGGGCCGCCGCGACCGCCGCCGCGGCACAGGATCATGCACTCACCTGCACCGTGGCCGACGCGTGCGCGATTGCATCGCCCTACCAGGATCTCGCCGATACGGCACTGCGCGAATCGCGGCCCGGTGCGCCGGTACATTTCGTGAGTCTGCTCGATCAGGGCGCTGATTCGTTGCTGCTGCGCGTGCACCTGATCCGCGCCGCACGCAAGAGCATCGACATCCAGACCTTCATCTTTGCCGAGGACGACGCCGGATACCTGATGCTCGACGAACTGGTCAAGGCGGCACGGCGCGGGGTCAAGGTGCGGGTCATCGTCGACCAGCTGTTCTCGCTCAACGACACGGAGCTGCTCGCCCAGCTCGCGCGCGCGCACGTCAACTTCGAACTGCGCGTTTACAATCCCACGTTTCACAAGGCACATACGCAACCGCTGGAATTCGCCGCCGGCATCGCCTGTTGTTTCTTCCAGTTCAATCAGCGCATGCACAACAAGCTGTTCCTGGTCGACGATCGCATCGGCATCGCCGGCGGGCGCAATTACGAGGACCGCTATTTCGACTGGGATGACGAATTCGATTATCGCGACCGCGACGCGCTAGTCGCCGGTCCCGCTGCACTGCAGATGGCGGCTTCGTTTGAGCGTTTCTGGGCCAACCGGCGCAGCGTGCCGTTGTCGCGCCTGCGCGATGTTTCCTCGCGCATCCTCGCGGACGGATTGAACGCAAGACCCTACGCCGCGCACGCCTACGCCGACGCGCAACGTGTGGCGGCGTTGTCACGCAGCGCCGACGATGCCGGCTACATCCGCGCGCATTTTGCCGACCAGGCCATGCGCGTGGGCGACGTCGAGTACTTTTCCGATGCGCCGGACAAGGCCGAGGATCCGGATCAGCCGCGCGACGACGAGTTGAGCCGCCACATCCTGCAACTGTTCGAGAACGCGCAAACCGAAGTCGTGATGCAGACGCCGTACCTGGTGCTCAGCCGCACGGCGCGGCGCGTGTTCGCGCAGCAGCACCAGCACAAGCCGCAATTGCACATCATCGTATCGACCAATTCGCTGGCGGCGACCGACGCGTTTTACGTCTACGCCTTGTCCTACAAATACAAGAAGCGCTACCTCAAGCTCGGCTTCGAGATCCACGAATTCAAGCCATTTCCCGCCGAGGCCGGCGCATTGATCGCCGGATACGACACGCTGGGCG
>JAFEFD010000595.1 GCA_018240765.1 Pseudomonadota bacterium
GGGTCGACATTGAGCAGGAGTTCGGCGGTTTTCTGGCGCGAGCTGCCGCGCCAGACATTGGCCCAGCTCATGAAGAAGCGCTGGTCCTGGGTGAAGCCGTCGATCTTCTCCGCGGCTTCCTTCGGATCGGCCTTGAGCGCGGTCTGCAGGGCGTCGTAGGCAATGTTGATGCCGCCCAGGTCCGCGATGTTTTCGCCAAGCGTGAGTTTGCCGTTGATGTGCAGGTCGGGTTTTTCCTTGATCGGCGCATAGCCGTCGAACTGCTTGACCAGTTTGTCGGTGCGCGCTTCGAACTGCTTCTTGTCGGTCGCCGTCCACCAGTTGCTGCGGTTGCCCTTGCCGTCGAACTGGCTGCCCTGGTCGTCGAAGCCGTGGCTGGCCTCGTGGCCGATCACCGCGCCGATACCGCCGTAATTGAGCGCATCATCGCCCTTCGCATAGAAGAATGGCGGCTGCAGGATCGCGGCCGGGAAGTTGATCGTGTTGTCGGTGGGATTGTAGTAGGCATTGACCGTCTGCGGCGTCATGCCCCATTCGCGGCGGTCGGTGGCCTTGCCGATCTTGCCGATGTCGTAGTGATAGTTGTATTTGCCGGCAGCTTGCAGATTCGCGTACCAGTTGCCTTGCTCGATGCTCAGGCCCGACCAGTCGCGCCACTCATCCTTGTCCGGATAGCCGATCTTGGGCAGGAAGTCGTTCCACTTGTCGATCGCCTTCTTCTTCGTTTCCGCGCTCATCCAATCCAGGTGCTCGATGCGGTTCTTCAGCGCATTGCGCACGTTGGTCACGAGCGCTTCGGCGCGCTGTTTGGCCTCCGGCGGGAAATACTTGGCGACGTACAGTTCGCCCATGCCCATGCCCATCGCGCCATTGATTGCGCCGAGCACGCGCTTCCAGCGGTCCTTCTGCTGCGGCTGTCCGGCGAGGGTCTTGTTGAAGAAATCGAAATGGTTGTCGACGAAGGCACGGCTCAATTGCGGCGACGCGGAGCTGATCGTGTGCAGGCGCAGGTAAGCCTGCCACTGCGCGACCGGCGCCGATGCCAGCAGCTTGTCGAATTCGGCGAAGAATTTCGGCTGCGACAGTGAAAAACCCTTGCCGACGTCAACGCCCTGCGCGGCAAAGAATTTCTCCCACGAGAAATGCGGGCTGACCTTGTCGGCTTCGGCCACGCTGACGAAGTGGTACTGGTTGTCGAGATTGCGCAGTTCGGTCGGCGAGAATGACGCCTTGGCCAGTTCGGTTTCGAATGCAAGCACGGATTCGGCCTGCTTGGCCGCGGCTGCGGCCGGCGTGCCGGTCAGCTCGAAGGCCTTGGCGATATAGGCGACGTATGCCTTGCGCAAATCCTTGTGCTCGGGCTTGAGGTAGTAGTCCTTCGTCGGCAGGCCGAGGCCGTCCTGGAAGACAAAGCCGATCTGCTTGCTGGCGTCCTTGAAATCCGCGCCGGCGCCGAAATTGAACACGTACTGGTCGCCTTCGTTGAAGCTGGCATCGAGGAATTTGGCGACGTCTGCACCGCTTTTCAGCGCGTCGATCTGGGCGAGTCGCGGCTTGATCGGATCGAAACCGGCCTTGTCGATCGCTGCGTCGTCCATGCCGGCGGCATACAGGTAGCCGATCTTCTGCTCGAGCGAACCCGGCTTGGCGCCGGCGGCGCCCTTCTCGGCGTCTTCGGCGATCTGGCGCTGTTCGGACAGGCTCTTTTCATGCAGTTCGTTGAATGAACCCCAGCGCGTCTGGTCGGCCGGAATCGGGTTGGCCGCCACCCAGTTGGCGTTGACGTAGTCGTTGAAGTCCTGGCAGGGGCTGTATTTGTTGTCCAGGTTGAAATCGGAAGCCGCGGCGGCGATGCCGGCGAGGCCGAGGCCGATGGCGAGGACAAGCGGTTTTAGGATGCGCTGTTGCATGGGTTTCTCCGAAGTTGCTGTGTTGTATACGATTACCAGATTTCCACAATGTCTGATTCCGAACGCCGCATCGCGTCGCCGGCCTTGCAGGCAAAAGCGTGCGCGAACGCGGGTACGTCGGCGAGCGGTCCGTTGGTGCGGAATTTCGCCGGTGCGTGTTCGTTGGATTGCACCTGCAGGCGCAATTGCGCCGGGCGCTGCGCGGTGCGCCAGGTCTGTGCGTAGGCGTAGAAGAAGCGCTGGGCAGGGGACAGTCCAGCGATCTTCGCGTTGCCCTTGCCCTGCGCGGTCAGCTTGAACGCGTCATAGGCCACGAGCAGGCCGCCCAGATCAGCGATGTTCTCGCCGAGCGTGAGTTTGCCGTTGATGTGCAGGTCGTCGACCGGCACATAAGCGTTGAACTGGTCGACGAGCTTCCTGGCGCGCGCGTCGAATTTTTCGCGGTCGTCTTTCGTCCACCAGTTCGCGAGGTTACCCTGTGCGTCGAACTGGCTGCCTTCGTCGTCGAAGGCGTGGGTCATCTCGTGGCCGATCACGCTGCCGATGCCGCCGTAATTGAGCGCATCGTCGTTCGTGACCTCGAAGTAGGGCGGCAAAAGTTGCGCGGCGGGGAAGACGATCTCGTTGCCCATCGGGTTGTAGTAGGCGTTCACCGTCTGCGGGGTCATGTCCCATTCGCTGCGATCGACCGGGCGATCGAGTTTCGCGAACTGGCGCTGCGCCTCGAACGCACGCGCGGCGCGCACATTGGCGATCCACGAGGCGCGTGTCACTTGCAGCTTCGAATAATCGCGCCAGCGGTCCGGATAGCCGATCTTCGCGACCATCGTGTCGAGCTTCGCGTAGGCGGATGTTTTCGTGTCCGCACTCATCCAGGTCAGGCGCTCGATGCGCGCGCGCATGGCGGTCTTGAGGTTGTTTACGAGGTCCAGCGCACGCTGCTTGGCTTGCGGTGGAAACACTTGCGCGGCATAGGCCTGGCCAAGCAATTCGCCGACGGCGCGATCGGCGCTGCGGATGACGCGCTTGTAGCGCGGCAGGTTCTGCTTCGCGCCGCGCAACACGCCGCCGTGAAACGCAAAATCGGCTTCGACGAAAGGTTTGGAAAGAAAAGCGGCATTGGCATCGAGCAGACGCCAGCGCAGCCACGCCTGCCAGTGTGCGAGCGGAACGTCCGTCAACGCGGCATCGGCGGCCGTGAAGAAATCCGGCTGCGCCAGCGAGAACGATTCCACGTCGTCGCGGCCGGCCTTGTGGAAAAACTCCGTCCACGAAATATGTGGTGTCTTCGCATCGGCCTGCGCCAGCGTCATGATGTGATACGAATTGGATGGATCCCGCAGCGCGACCCGATCCAGCGAGGCTTTCGCGAAACGTGTTTCCAGCGCCACGATCCAGACGGCTTCTTCTTTTGCGTTCTTGTCGCCGAGCAGACCAAGCATATGCGCGACGTGGCTGCGGTACTGCCCGAGCAAATGCCTGGATTTTGCGTCGTCGCGCAGGTAGTAGTCGCGATCGGGCAGGCCGAGTCCACCCTGGCCGGCATAGGCGATGTCGGTTCCGGAATGCTTCAGATCAGGCTGGGTTTCGAAATCGAACAGCACGTCGTTGCCGAGCACCTGCCAATCGGCAATCAGTTTCGTCACACCATCCGGTGACTTCAGCGCGGCGATGGCGGCGAGATCGTCTTGCAACGGATCGCTGCCGGCCTTGTCGATGGCGGCTTCGTTCATCGCCGCAGCATAGAAATCACCGATCTTTTGCGTTGCGCTGCCCGCTGCGCCCGGATGCGCCGCGGCGTCTTCGAGAATACGTTTCAGGATCGCCGTATTGCGCTCGCCGATCTCGTTGTCCAGGCTCCAGGTGCTGTACTCGGCCGGAATCGGGTTGGACGCGAGCCAGCCGCCGTTGGCGTGCTGGAAGAAGTCGGTGCACGCCTGCGTGCGCGCATCGAAATTGCGCGCGTCGATGCCGTGCTCGTTGGTGTGCGCCGCCACGCCCGTCGCAATCGACAGCAAGGCTGGCGCCAAGGTGCGCGCGCTGAAAAGACGCATGGAAACTCCCGTTGAAGGGGGCGAGTGTAGGGGCTAACGCGCCGCCGGCGATGTGTCGAAGGTCATTGGGCGCGTGGAATGGCGGCGTCCGGGTGCGCCCCGTCCGGCAGCTTGTCCGGCCCGACTGCGCCACCGGACAGGATGAAGGCCATGGCCTGGTCCATGCTCCAGTCGGTGGCGACAAGTTTCGTCATCGGCACGATTTCCAGATACCCGCCGGTCGGGTTTGGCGTGGTTGGCACATACACGGCCGCCATCTCGCGCCCGGCGCTGTCGGCGAACACGCGCGTGACAAAACCGATCGATTTCAATTCCGGCGACGGAAAATCGATCAGCACCACGCGTTGCGTCCCGGCCGGTTTGGTCGAGAGCATGGTCATCAGTTTTTTCGCGCCGCCGTAGATCGTGTGCACCATCGGTATGCGCGCGATCAGGTTTTCGAAGGCATCCAGCAGACGCTGACCGAACACGCGCGTCGTTGCGAATCCGACGACATAGAACGCGATCACCGTCGCGACGAACGCGATGATCGACTGGAACCATTCCTGGTTCAGCCAGCCTGCCGCGCCGGGAAACGCTGCCGAGATGCCGGTGAACAATCCGGCGACGATGGGCGCGCCGACGTGCGACAGGAAGGTGAAGATGAACTTGAACACCAGCCACGTCAGCCACAGCGGCACAAGGGTGAGCAGGCCGGTGATCAGGTAACGCTGGATGTAGAGATGGCGCATGGAAGTGTGGTCCGCAATTTGTGCAATGATAGCGGCAAGTACGAATCCGAGCCGTCGATGGACGAAGCACCTTCAGCCGCCGTTCCGGAAGCCGCCGTGCCGGCGTCGCACATCGGCAAGCCGGTGGTCGTGGCACTGATCGGCTTGCCGGGCGCGGGCAAGACCGTGGTGGCGCGCGCGCTGGAAGACCAGCTCGGCTTGCGCCGTGTGTGCCGCGACGCCATTCGCCATGCCATGTTCCCGAAGTGTTCGTACAGTTTCGCGGAAAAGCGCGCCGCGTTCCGGGGCCAATTGCTGGCGCTGGAAATCAACTGCATGCTGGGCGAATCCAGCGTGCTCGACGGGGTGACGTTTTCGCGGCGTCGCGACCTGATGCGCGTGGACGCGGCGATTCGCCGCTACGGTTTCACGCCGGTGCCGATTTTCCTGGAATGTCCCCCCGATGTCGCCCGCGCACGCATCGCCGCGGACGTCGCCGCCAACCGCCACCTCGCGCGCGACCGCAGGCCGGACGTAGTGACCGAAGTGCTGACACGCTTTGACGCGCCGCCGCCGAACGCGCTGGTGATCGATGCCACGCTGCCCGCAACCCAGGTGTGCCGGCTCGCGGTGGATGCGGTGTCGGCACTGCGCGGCATCAGGCCGCGAGTCGCGGAGAGACTCTGAAAATCAGATTTTCGCCGGCTTGAGCTTGGCCCCGCGGAAATACTTGACGCGCAGGTCCAGCCCGCGCTGGCTCTTGCCGATGAACGCGAAGCCGGTGTTCGGCCACCAGGCGCGCTGCAGCGCCTCGCCGAAGCGCGTGTTTTCCAGTTCCAGGATGACGCCGATGCACGGAAAATTGTGCTGGCGCGCGAAGTCTTCCAGAACATCGCAGGTGCGCCGCAGCAGTTGCAGCACGAGGCGCGATTTGCGCCAATCCTTGCCGATGAAGCAGCGAAAATAGTACGTCGGCTGGCCCAGCCGCGGCAGCGTGACCGGCACGGCGGTGGATACGCCCGCCACGCGACCGTCCGCGTCGCGTGCATCGAGCACGACCTGGCGCAGGCGTTCCTGCGGCTTGGCGTCGGTCGCGAGCGCCCCTTCGCGCTCCCAGAATTGCAGGACGGCGTCGTCGTTGGCGGTGTCGCCCTTCTGCCAATGCTCGACGAAAGTGAACGATGGTGCGGTCATGCGGCGGGTTCCTGTGGTGTGGCGGTCGCATCGGGCGCGATGTAATCGGTGCCGGGCGTTTCCGGCTTGGGTTCCGGAGGCGGCGAAAACCCGACTTCCTTGAGCGCCTTGTCGGGCAACGCATAGGAATTGCCGAGCAGTTCGCCCTCGTGGACGATCTCGGGAAACAGCACGCCTTGTACCGATTGCACGGCGAAGATTTCCTGCACGCCGCCGGTGAATTTCAGGAACGCGACGGTCTTGCCGGTGCCGATGTGGACCGCCCACACGCCGGACAGGCGCTCGGCGTTGTCGTCGGTGATCGGGATGTCGGTAAATGGCGTAGTGCCGCGCAATTGCGACAGGCCTATGAACGCGATCGGCCCGATGAAGTCGAGTCCGCGGCAGAATCCCGGCACGCGTGCGATGTCGTGGCGCTCGCCGGTTTTCGGATCGACCGTGCACAGCGCGCCGCGGCCGGATTCGAGCACCCACAGGCGGTTGTCGTACCAGCGCGGTGAGTGCGGCATGGACAGGCCACGCGTGACCACGCGGTTGGTGGTGATGTCGATGATCAGTCCGCCGTCGCGCTTGTTCTTGCGCCAACCTTCACGGTCGTTGGTTTCACCCAGCGCGCTGACGTAGCGCGGGATGCCATTGCGCATCGCCAGACCGTTCAGATGGCAGCGGTCTTCAGGCGCATAGTGACTGACGAACTTGGGCCGCCAGCGCGGCACGAAACTCGATTTCGTGTCCAGCGTGCACAGGCACGAGAATGCCGTGTTGACGAACCAGATCACGCCGTCGGCATCCCAGGCCATCTCGTGGATGTCGATCGCACCGGTGATGTGGCCGCGCCGTGCCATGTACACCGCGTCGTGGCGCGGCGGATCCTGCAGGCGCTTGGCGACGTCCGGCATGTTGCGGAATTCGACGATCTCCATCAACGCACCAAGCATCAGGCGCTGGCGATCCGCGGCCATGCCCATTGGACGATTGAACGTGCGGAAATGCGTGTTGATCGAATTGCCGTCGGGCCGCAGGATCACGAGCTTGCCGGCCTGGTAGGTGCTGACCAGAAGGCACCCGCCCAGCTCGCGCAGCAGGTCCGGGAAATTGGACGTGTGCACGCTGCCGAGCACTTCCTCGACGGTCTTTTTCTGCTCCTTGGGATTGGGCTGCGGCGTGTAGCCGACGTTGGGGATGACGTCGGCTTCTTCGGGAAGCCCGGTCGTTTCGTTCATGCCGGCATTCTGACGCATCGCCGCGGCAGTGAGAATAGCCAGGTCTACGAACAACCCTCGTGTCCGCTGTTGAAGATCACGTCGCTTTGCTGCACCTCGTAGGCGCCCATGTCGGCCTTTGTGCCCGACACGCGTGCTTGCCCGCGCTGGTCGTAGGGGCTGATCCCGTTCGCCAGGATGTTGCCGGCATCGATGGCGGGGCTGCGGCTCATCAACGCATGCGTTTTCGTCGGTCCGCCGTTGTTGCGCAGCGGGCCAAGCAGCGGGCACGCGCCTTGCGTCACCGTGGATACCGGCAATGTGAGAAAAGGATCGGCGATGCCAAAGACGATATTGCTCTGCCCGCTGATCCCCACCAGGTTCAAGTTTGAAAAACGGACTATGCCAAAGTCGTCTGCGACCGGCGGGGCCGTCCCGCTGGTGTTGTTGGAGAACACCGAGCTATGCAGCGTCACCTTCTTGAACTTGTAGTGATTGACGTCGGTGTAGTAGGCACCCAGGTCGTCGATATTGAAACCCGACCCATAGTGCCGCGATCCGTAGCGGGTGGCGGAGCCCGCCGTGTTGAAAGCCACGGTGGAGTTGTAAACATGGATTGTCCCGGCATTCGTCCATGCGCCGCCGACTACGTTCAGCGCCTGATTGCCGGATACCGTGCTGTTCAACAGGGTAAACGTATCGGACGCGCTGGTGACATTGTCCCGTGCATAAATCCCCCCGCCCCACTTTGCGATGTTGCCGGAAACCGTGGATGCGATGGTCACCGCATCGCCGAATGCACGCAGACCGCCGCCGGCTCCGGTCTGCGCCAGGTTGCCGCTGAGCGTGCTGTTACCCAGCACGGCGTAGCCGTAGGTGAAAATCCCGCCGCCGCCACCATTGGCATTGGCGCCGGAGTTGGTTGCGGTATTGTCGGTAATGTCGCTGTACTTCGCAAAAACGCTGGTCTTGGCGTAGACACCGCCGCCGCGCACCGGGGCGCTCACGGCCTGCGCGCGGCACGAGCGGACGGCGGCGTGGCTCAGGGTCAGCTTCCCGTTCGAGAAGATGCAGCCGCCCTGGGCTGTCACCTGGAACGCGGGGTGAAGATAGCCGTTGGCCACGGTGAGGTCGTTCACGGTCAATGTGCCGGTGCCGGAGTGGAACAGGACGCGGTCGTTGCTGGACTGGATGGTCAGCGCGGTCTTGCCCGGACCGTTCAAGGTGATGTCGGCCTGTCCGAAGCCGACCGCGCCGCCGCTACCGGTCGTCAGCGAAATCGTGCTGCATCCGGTATTGGTCAAGTCGATGGTATCGCCACTGAGCGCATTCGCCGCCGCATAGCGCAGGCTGCCGGTCTTGCCGCTGCCGGTATTCACCTCGCTGCAGGTATTCACCGTCCACGTGGTGGCCACTGCCATGGCCGCTGCCGGCGCGCCGAGGCAAAGGGCTGTTGCGACGCAAGCGGCAAGGGCGCAACGCGTCCCGGCTCCGCGGTGAAGTTGCTTCATGCTGGCTCCCTGAAATGACGCGCGATGCGCCCATGGATGTCAGATACGCAAGATCGGGGCGAAAACCCCCACGGCGTCGGGGGTCTTGCTCGTCGAGCAGCTGGATACATCAGGCAGGCGCGCCATTGTCGCGCCGTCGCGCAAGGATTCCGCACTACGGGCAGCCGTCGAAGCCGGCGTTGAAGACGACATCGTTTTGATCGACCTCAACCGCGCCGATGTCGGGATTTGTTCCCAGGCTGCGTGGGTAACCGGTACCGCGCTGATCGTAGTGCGCGCCGGTGGCAGTGGAGGTGTCGTTGCCGACATCGAACGCGGGGCTGCCGCTCAGCAGTTGATGCGTCTTGGTCGATCCGCCGTTGTCGCGCAACGGGCCGAGCAGTGCGCAAGCGGTGATCAGTCCGTTCATCGGCGCTGGTCCCGAGGATGTCGCTATCAAGTTGTTCGCGCCGGAAACCACGAGCGTGTACGCGGCCGCATTGGATGCCGAAAAATCCCTTTCGGTCGGGCTGGCGCCGTAGGCGTTGTTGGATATCAACACGCTGTTCAATGTGGCCGTGATCGATGCGTACTGCGCGCGGATGGACAAGCCCGAGGCCCGGCTGCCGCTGGCGGCCGCATTGGATGCGATCGTTGAATTGGAGACTGTGATCGGAACAGTGGAGTAGATGCCGCCCACCGAGCCGGTGACAGCGCGATTGCCGGAAATCGTGCTGTTGCTGATCGTGGCGGTCGGCGGCGAGGCAGAAAAACTGGTCAGGCTCACGCCACCAACATCGCCCCGCGCCGCATTGCCGGAAATCGTCGAATTGCCGATACTGGCGCCGCCGTGTGATGCCACCCCGCCGCCTGTGCCGGAGCAACCCGCGTTGGGGCAGGCCACGTTGCCGCTGACCGTGCTGTACTTGGCGATGAATTTGCCAGCGGAAAATATCCCGCCGCCGTAAGTGGCGGCAGACAGTGATGTTGCGAGGTTGTTCGTGACTGTACTGCGCGTGATCCAGACCACCTTGCCGGCGAAAATGCCGCCGCCGTAGACGCGCCCGTGCAGGCTGTTGGCGCTGCAATGTGCGACGCTCGAATCGGTCAGAAACACATTGCCGGTCGATGCTATGCAGCCGCCGTTCACGCCGGGTCCCGGGTTGCTCAGGCTGCCGTCGTAGGCGCGGCCGTATTCGATGTCGAGCCGGTTGAGCGAGAAATTTAGATTGCCGCTGTGCGTGAAAATGCGATCTTTCACCGAGCTGCCGATGGCCGTGATCTTCGTATGCGTGCCGTTGGTGGGGCCGTTGATCGTCAGCGAGTTCTGCCCAACCGGGATCGCGCCCGAGGTCAGCGTGATCGTGCTGCACGCCGACGTGTCGATCGTGGCGTTGTTGCCTGCCGTCGCGATGATGCCGCGCAGCGTATTTGGGCCGGTGTCGCCACAGTCGGTGACGCTGATGGCGACGCAACTCATCGGTGCGGCCAGCGCGAAAACGCTTGCCATGCATGCTGCCATTGGTTTGCGCCGCGCCAGCGCGCGCGAAATCGAATCGGACATGGGGCTCTCTCCAAGGCGCTTGCTTGCGCCGCGAGTGTATGCAACCAGCGTGGAGAGGGCGTGAAATGTCCGCTGTTACGGACAGCCCTCGAATCCGCTGTTGAAGTGTTGTCGCTAGAACAATGTCGGACAACCGTCGAAGCCGTTGTTGAAGACGACGTCTCCCTGTTGCACCTCGTAGGCGCCGATGTCCGCCACGGCGTTGGATACGCGGGCGAACGGCGATCCGCGCTGGTCGTAGGTCAATGGCAAAGGATTGCCTCCCTGGTCGATACCGGGGCTATGGCTAAGCAGGGCATGGGTCTGGGTCGGCCCGCCATTGAATTTCAACGGACCGAGCAAGGGGCAGGAAATCTTGATGGTGCCTGACGGAACCGCTGCAAACGTGGCGCGCACCAGGTTGTTCGCGCCGCTGAAGGTCACCGTGGTGCTGCCGCGCTTGGGTACGCTCAAGTCGTATTCGGTACTGCCATAGGTGTTATTGGTTATCAGCGAGCTTTGCAGGGTCACCGCCATGGCGCCGTTGCTGTCGTCGGTAGCGACGCCCGGTGCGCGATAGGTGAACGGGTAGGATCCGAAGCGCCCTTTGCCCGCGGTGTTGAAAGCGATCGTCGAATTGTCGAGGTACACCTTGCCGGCGTTTACTGCCACGCCGCCGGTGTAGTAGTTGGCGCTATTCCCGGAAACGGTGCTGTTCTTGATGGTGAGCGTGTTGGCTGCACTGGTGAAGAAATTGTGCGCGTAGATGCCGCCACCGTTATCCTTGGCGGTGTTGCCGGAAATCGTGGAGGAAACGATCAACCCGCTGCCGTAGATGAGAGCGCCGCCTCCGAACCCCGTTTTCTTCCCGGCGGTGTTGCCGCTGATGGTGCTGTATTTGGCAAGAAGGCCGTTGTGCGAATAGACCCCGCCGCCGTAGCCGCCAACATAGCCCGCGCCTGCGGCGGTATTGGACTCGATGACGCTGTATTTCAGTTCGACGGCACTTTTCCCGTATACGCCACCGCCTTGCGCCCTGCCGGAAGCCTTGGTGTACGCACCGCAAAAATATACTCCGGCGTGATTGAGGTAGGCCGTGCCTGCTGAATAGATGCAGCCGCCTTTCGCATTGCCGGTGGCGGCGTAACTGTATCCCTTGGAGACACTCAGGTTGTTCACGGCGAACGTGCCGGTGCCGGTATGCGTGAATATCCGATCCTTTTCGACTACTCCGTTGTATTTGCCGGTGACCGTGAGTTGTGTCATGCCCGGGCCATTGAGCGTGATGGAGTTCTGCGCGAATACGACGGCGCCAGTGGTCAGCGAGATCGTGCTGCAACCCGTGTTGGTCAGGTCGATGGTGTCGCCGCTGACGGCGTTCGTCGCGGCGAAGCGCAGCGTTCCCGTATGCGTTACAAGGCTTCCGCTGTAGCCCTGATCGCAGGTATTCACCGCCCATGTTGTCGCAAAGGCGAGTGGCGAGGCCAAGGCCAGAGCCGCGGCAATGCAGGAAGTGAGTGGATGATGCTTTCGCGTAACGGACAGACGAGTCGACATGCGAACGCCCTCCCAAGGTGTCGGTCGCGATGCAATTTACCGAAGCGCGCGGTACGCATCCATGCAACGCATCGCGGCTACCGTGTGATCCGGTTGCGCCCCACAATGTGAATTGTGTCGTGCAGGAAACGTGAACGCGGCAACGCTACCACTAGCCGCTGGTTCGCGCCTTGACGCGGGTCAAGCGAAGAGGGGATTGCAGGGCGTCAGAACAGCAGCGACGCCATCTTGCGCCGGTATGCGCCGACCAGATCCTCGTCATCGAGCACGCTGAAGGCGGCGATCAGGCGCTTTTTTGCCGCGCCATCGTTCCAGGTGCGCGCCGTGCGCAGGATATGCAGGAATTCATCGAGCCCGGCGGCGGCATTGCCATCGAGCAGCAGGCGGACGCCGAGCAGGTCGCGCGCCGCGTGGTCGTTCGCGTCCTGCGCGATGCGGGCACGCAGCGTCGCCATGTCCGGCGCAGCCTTCAACACGCGGGCGAAATCGAGCTGGTTGCGCAGGCGTTTGGCTTTTGCGTCTTCGACGAGGTTGGCGGGCAGGGCGTCAAGTTCGACCTGCGCGGCATCGGCATCGCCGCCTTGCATCAGCGCGAGCGCGAGATCGAGTTTGAGTTCGGGTTTGTCAGGTGCGGCGGCAATTTCGCGGCGCAGTCGCGCGATCGCACCTTCAGGTTTTTCGACGACAGCAGGTTTCGGTTCGTCCGCGGGTTGTTCGGTCGGCGCGGGAAGATGGCGCGACAAAAACTCGCGTACCTGGCCCTCGGGCAATGCGCCCATGAATCCGTCGATCATCTGGCCGTCCTTGACCAGCACCACGGTCGGCAGACTGCGGATGCCAAACACCGCCGCCAGTTGCTGCTGCGCATCGGTATCCACCTTGGCGAGCTTGAGCGCACCGTTGTAGCTGGCGACGATTTTTTCCAGGATCGGCGCAAGCTGCTTGCACGGCCCGCACCATGCCGCCCAGAAATCCACCAGCACGGGTGTGGTCAGCGAAGCCTGGATGACATCGGTCTCGAAAGTGGCTTCGGTGGCGTCGAAAACGTGCGCTGAATTGGACATGACAATCCCGGAATGTGTCGAACGGCGGATATGGAGCTGGCGCGCTATGCTATCAAGTACGCGTGCCCGGCAGACATGGAGCCGTGTTGACGATGACCAACCCGACGACCAATGCGGACGTCCCCCAGGCCCTGTTCACCGTGGCCTATCAGGAGTTGCGCCGCATCGCGCGCGGCCAGCGCCGCGCTGCCGGCGCGCCGCTCACGCTCGACACCACGGCGCTGGTGCACGAGGTGTATCTGAAACTGCACGCGGTGCCGGAAGCCAAATCACTGGATCGCGCACATTTGCTCTCGCTCGCCGCGCGCGCGATGCGGCAGATTCTGGTCGATCACGCGCGAGCGCGCGGGCGCTTGAAGCGCGGTGGCGGCATCGCCATTACCGGCCTGCCCGACGACATCGGCATCGACGCGAATCCGTTGGATCTGGTCGCGCTCGACGCCGCGCTCGGCAAGCTGACTGACATGGATCCGCGCGCCGGGCAACTGGTCGAATGGCGCGTGTTCGGAGGCCTGGACATTGCGCAGATCGCACAGTTGCAGAACCAGGCCGAGCGCACCGTGTTTCGCGACTGGCGGCGTGCGCGCGCGTGGCTGATGCGCGAATTGGAACTTGATCCGGCTTGAACATGGACGCGCAACGCTGGCAACGGGTCGCAGAAATCTTCGACGCGGTGGCCGAAGCGCCGCCACAAGCTCGCACCGCGTTGTTGCAAAGTCTGTGCGGGGACGATGCGGAAGTCCGCAGTGAAGTCGAAGCATTACTCGCAATGGACGCGCGCGCCGAAACGTTCGAGCGTGACGTGGATGCGGCGCGCAATGCCTCCGCTGCGGCATGGGTGGATGCGGACGACAACGCCGCGCCCGTCGACACGCGCATCGGGCCGTGGCGGCTGGTGCGCGAGCTGGGTCGCGGCGGCATGGGTGTGGTCTGGCTCGCCGAGCGAGCCGACGGCGCGTTCGAGCAGCGCGCGGCGTTGAAACTCATCAAGCGCGGCATGGACAGCGACGCGGTGCAGGCGCGCTTCCTGCGCGAACGGCGCATCCTTGCCCGACTGGAGCATCCGCATATCGCGCACCTGCTCGATGGCGGCATCAGCGAGGACGGGCGTCCGTACTTCGCGATGGAATATGTCGACGGCCAACCGCTGCTGCACTACTGCGCGGATGCGAACATGAACCTGACCGATCGCATCGTTTTGTTCCAGCAAATCTGCGCCGCCGTGCAGTTCGCGCATGGACAACTCGTCGTGCATCGCGACATCAAGCCTTCAAACATCCTCGTCGCCGCGGACGGTTCGGCCAAGCTGCTGGATTTCGGCATCGCCAAATTGCTCGACGATTCGAGCGACGGGCACACCGCCACGGTTGACGCCTTGCATCGGCCGTTCACGCCGGCCTATGCCGCACCGGAGCAGTTGCGCGGCGAAGCGGCGACCACGGCCACCGATATCTACGCGCTGGGCTGCGTGTTGTACGAGCTGTTGACGAACAAGCGTCCGTTGGCGCCGGATGCCGCGACGCCGGCGGAAATCCTGCGCGCGCAGGACACCACCGATCCCGCCGCGCCGAGCCGTATCGCAGGCGCGCACTCGCCGGTGTCGGCGCGATCGCTGCGCGGCGACCTGGACACCATCGCGTTGAAAGCACTGCAGCGAGAACCGCAGCGACGCTACGCGACCGCCGCTGCATTGTCCGAAGACCTGCAGCGCTTCTTGTCCGGCCAGCCGATCGCCGCGCGACGCGACCACACCGCGTATCGCGTGCGCAAATTCATCGGTCGCCATCGCATCGGCGTCGCCGCGGCAACAAGCGGTCTGGTGCTGCTCGTGGCGACGTTATGCCAGGCCGTGTGGCAAGCGCAGGCCAAGGCGCGCGAGGCGCAGACTTCACAACAGGTCACGCAATTCATGATCGACCTGTTCGGCGGCGCCGACCCGACGCACGCACGCGGTGCGACGCTGACCGCGCAGGATATTCTGGATCAAGGCACCGAACGCTTGCGCGCGAACGGCAGCATCGATTCGGCGGTACGCGCGCGTCTGTTGCATACGGTAGCGATCACGTACACGGATCTGGGTCTGTACGACCGCGCACTGCCGCTGGCGCAACAGGCGCTGGACTTGCGCCGTGCGCAATCCGATCCGCTCGAATCGGCGGAAAGCGAAATGCAGGTGGGCCGCATCCTGCGCCTGAAATCCGATTACGCCGGCGCCGAACCGCTGCTGCGCGAAGCATTGCGCACCCGCGACGCGCGACTGGTGTCCGACGATCCGGCCATCAGCGAAGCCGAAGACGAACTTGGCTTGTTGCTGAGCGCCCGCGGCCGCTTTACAGACGCTGATGTGCAATTCCGTGCCGCGCGGGATGTGGCCGAACGGCACTATGGCAAGGGCGCCATCGAAACCGCGCGCTACCTCGATGATTACGCTGCAAACCTGGACGACATGGGCAAGCGCAACGATGCGCTCGCCTTGTACCGGCAGACGCTGGCGATCCGCGAAAAACACCTCGGACCCGAAGCCGCCGATGTCGCCAATTCCTTGCTCAATCTTGGCACGCACCTGGACGAATCCGGCAGATACGATGAAGCGATACCTTTGCTCGAACGTACGCTGAAAATCCGCCGGAAGATTTATGGCGACGCGCATCCCTTGGTTGGTTTCGCGCAAATCGGCCTTGCGAGTGCGTACGCGGATGAAGATCGTCTCGATGCTGCGGAAAGGCTCGTGCAGGACGCGTTGTCGATCTTTCGCGCCGCGCTGTCGCCGGATCACCCGAAGATCAGCGAAGCGCTGAACATGCTCGTCGCGATTCATGTGGCGCGTCGCGATTATGCCGGCGCGGTGCCGCTGGCACGGGAAGTACTGGCGCGCTTCACGAAGACGCTCGGCGAAGGTCATCCGAATACACTGACTGCGAAGAACAATCTGGCCTATGCCTTGGCGCGCACGGGGCACGGCGCCGAAGCCGAGACGTTGCAGCGCGACGTGCTGGCGCACCAGCGTGCCGACGACAGTCAGATTGTCGACCCGATCGCCAGTGAAAATCTCGCCACGACGTTGATTGGAGAAGGCAAATTTGCCGAGGCGGTGAGTTACGAACAGCGCGCCGTGGAAATCCAGAAACAACGCGAGGGCGAGGTCTCCGGCAATACGGCGGTCGCCCTGAGCAGCCTTGGTGTTGCCGAGGAGTGGAATGGTGCGAGCGCAGATGCCGAACGCGACTTGCGCGCCGCGCTGGCCATTGGTGAGAAGTTGCATGCGACACAGAACATCGACATGTTCCAGTGGCGCCTGCCGCTTGCTGATCTGCTAATCGGCGAGAAGCGCTGCGATGAAGCCGTGCCGCTACTTGATGCAGTGATCGACGAATTGAAGCCACGCATGCCATTGCGCGACTCTTTGCCGCTGGATCAGACGCATTTGCTGCTCGGTTATTGTCGGGGTGGTGCGGAAGGCGTTGAAATGCAAGCCGCCGCGCGCAAGGCCTTGCGCGCGATACCGGTGATGGAAATGGATTTGTTTCCGACGGCGCGGAAGCTGTTTTTGGAATCGTCGCGCTATTCGAAACCGTTGGCGAAAACCACGTCGCGCGATTGCTGCTGGAACGCGCCGATGTCGGTGGCGCCGTTCACCGTTCGGGCGTAGCCGGTGCCGCGTTGGTCAGTGGCGAGATTTGTACTGTTGTTGCCATGACCGAAAGCCGGGCTACCGTCGCGAAAGGCCTGCGTCTGCGTCGCCCCGCCGTTGTTCGCCAGCGGCAGCAAGAGCGGGTCTCGCGCCAGCGTATCGCCCGGCAGCGCCACCTTCGCCGATGCGCTCATCACGATGTTGCTGGCGCCCGTGATCGTCAGTTGCGTCCCCGGCTGGACCTGACTGTAGACATCCGACTCGATACCGTTCGACGTATTGTTGGCGACGATTGAACTTTCGAAGTCGACGGCGTAGTGCGCGTTGGATTTGTATTTCTGGTTGTTGAACCAGATCGCCGCGCCGTTTGCGGCGTGGTTGAGGGCCACGGTGGAATTGCGCAGGGTCAGGGTCTTGCCGGCGAAAATCGCACTGACCGAATAAGTGCTGCCCGTTGCGGTGTTTCCCGAGATCGTGCTGTTGGCGATGGTCAAAAGGCCGCTCGATGAAATCGCGCTGATCGAAGCGGCGCTGTTCCCCGAAATGGTCGAGTTCTGAAGCATGGACTGCGGCCCGGGTTTTCCATACGGCCCAATGATGCACAGACCGCCGCCATTGCCGCCAACGGCATTGCCGGTCACGCTGCTGTAGCTGGCATTGATGTAGCCGTAGCCCCCGCCAAGCCCGGGGACGCCGGCAAAGGCGCCGCCGCACTGAGCGTAGGAGCCATAAGTCGGCGACACGAACGCGGTCACTGAATTGTCGCGCAAGGTGCTGTTGTTCATGATCAGTCCCTTCATCGCGCCTATTCCTCCGCCGATGCCGATGGAACTGCTCACGACGCTGCAATACTTGACCTGGGAGTTTTCCAAGTCGACGACTCCCGCGGAATACACGCAGCCGCCGGGCACGGCCGAGGATTTGTACTTGCCCGTCTGCACGAGAATGGCATCCGCGTCGGTAGCCTTGCCGAACTGCAAGTTCAGGCGTTGCAAGGTGAGTTTGCCTGTGCCCTCGTGATGAAAAATCCGGTGATTGTTCCCGCTCAGAGTGAAGCGGTTGCTGTTGTTGCCGTTGTATTTCACGGTCAGATCGTTCTGAGGAACCACGATTTCGCCACTGCCCAGCGTGACCGCGCTGCATTGCATCGTTACCGGATTGAGCACGACGGTATCGCCGGTGGTCGCTGAGGCGATGGTGTCGCGCAAACTGCCAGAGCCGGTGTCGTTGCAGTTGAGCACGCTGTCGTAGGCGGCTTGGGCGCTGGGGGAAATTGCCGTCAATGCGAAACAGGCGGCGATGGCAGCGGCAAGCGGGAGGCGGTGGTTGGGCAGGTGCGAGCGCATGGCGTTGATCCAAACGAGTCGTGACATTTCGGATTACGTCGTTCGGGGCCGGTTGCTGACATCCTAGAGAGCCGCAAACACCTTGTTGCAAAGCGCTCCGAGGCGCTGCTGCTGCGCGACTTCGCCGGCATCGCGCAGCGCCTTGCTCAAGAACAAGGGCGCGCCGACCACGCACAACGTATTGGCCTTGCGCGCGTCGATCTCGTGCAAATCCGGCAGCCATACCGCTTCGTCACCGATGCCCGCGAGCGGTTTCCAGGTCGCATAGGCGTTCATTTTTCCCGACGTGAACGAGTCGAGCGTGGCCTTGCCGTGTCCGGGACGCAGGGTGATGCGCAGCTCGGGTCCGCCCCTGTCGTTATTCGCGCTGATGAAATAGCACGTCTGTGGGTCGCCTTGCAGCGGCTTCGTGCCGGTAACGGTCTGGTCGAGGATGCCGGCGACATCGGTCAGAGTCAGCAGCTTGCGGTCGCACACATTGCCCTGGATTACGGCGGTCGCGACCTTAGCGGCGGGAGTCGCGGATGACGATGTCGAGGCGCCCTGCGAGCAGGCGGCGAGGGCACAAAGCGCGCTCGCAGCAAGAAGGATTTCACTGCGCATGTCGTTTTCCGGATGAAGTCGCCGTCTCGTTTCAGTCGGGTCAGGAGTTCTTGCAACTTTCCTCGTCGGTCTTGATCCATTTGCCATGTTTGTCGCGCTCCATGCCGGTGTGACTGGACAGGCCGGCTTTCCCGGTGGTGAAAATGTCGCGGAACGATGCGGGTTTGCCGTCCGTGGATTCGTCGAACGTGATGCTGTCGCCTTTCCAGCCGGCGCTGGTGCCGATGCTGTAGGCGGAGTCGGAGTTGTAGAGACTCACCGTGACGTAGCGTTTCTTCTCGGGGTCGTAGGAAAAGTACTGCGCGACGTGAAAGGGCTTGGGGTTTGCGGTGCTCTGGTCTTCGTCGTAATGGATCACGACCCAATGCCCATCGAGGGTTTTTTCGCCGCGGAACTTGCCCGCGTTCGCGTGGCCTGGCTTCTTGCCCATGGCCAGGACATTGCCGGTGCAGGTTCCGCTGCCGATGAACTTGGCGAGCGGGTCGGAACCTGCGGTGGGTTGGTCCTGTGCAGCGACTTGTCCGGCGAGGAGTGCGGACGACATGCAGATCATGGAAGCAAGAAGGGTGAAGTTGATGCGGTTCATGGGTGTTCTCCGGTTTTGCGATGGTTGTCACTAGCCGCACATGCGGCAGGTTGAGACGGTGACTCAAAGCGAAGGTGCGTCGAATCCGTTCTTGAAGATTCCATCGAACGGTGCAAGTCGCGCGATCGCCATATCGGTAGGACTGGTACCACTGTTGGGGTTTAACAGCGTGTCGCCGACCATGATCAGCTCGCCGTGGGCAAATGCGGCCGAGCGGCCGTGATTGCCGGTGATGAAGGTGCCGATTCCCGTTGGCCGCGCTGCAAAATACACACCTTCGGTGCCACGGCCGTTGAGGCCGGCATCCAGAGTGAAGTTGGTGTAAAAAGGGAAATTCAGCCGCGCGATGCCGAACATCAGGCCCGCAGCGCCACCGGGGCCGCTCGCATAACTTTGATTGCCTGATCCGATCGCCAGCAATTGCGGATATTTTGTGTCGTAACCGTCGATAATCAATTTGGTAATGGTGTCGCTGCCGCCGCCACTGCCAAAGGCGACCTGGTACGTGTCGTAGGTGTAGTTGTTATTCGATAGCAGCGCGCCGTTGGGATCCAGCCAAGCCAGCGCCGCCTGCCCGTTCGCCTGTCCGCCGAGGGCGATGTAGCCGGTAGGCGTGAGCGTCACCGCGTTGGCAAAGTCGCCGTTGTCGCCGAAGTCCACGGTGGTCTGGCCGCCGTTGCCAAACGTGTTGTCGACGTCGTACAAATCGCTGCGGATGCGGATCACAGCGAAGTCGTAGTTCCCGTTAGCGCCGCGGTGGTAGCCGGCAACGATGTAGCGGCCTTGGCTGTCGATGGCCAGGTCCTGCGCGTGGTCGTCGGCATCGGGCCCGGAACTGAACAGATACTCGAATGGCTCGACCGTGCTTCCGTTCGCGCTGATGCGCGCGAAGTAGAACTCGTTGCTGTTGAAGCCGCTCTGGTTGGCGTAATACGTGCCGGCAATGTCGATGCTGCCGTCGGGTTCAATGATCAGGCGCGAAAGCGCGTTCGAATCCCCTGCGGGCGGCGTGAGCAGGATGTAGCCTTCACCGCTGGCAAACGTGGGGTCGGGCGAGCCGTTCGGCGTGAACTGTGCGACTTCGATTTCGTTTTGAAAGTTGCCGCCGACGACGATCCGCCCGTCGGGCCGCACCGCGACCGCGTGTGCTCGCGTGCCGGTCGTCCCGGCGTTCCAGTCGAGCATGCCGTTGGACGCGAAACTCGTGTCGACCGTGCCGTTCGCGTTGAGGCGGGCGATGCGCCAACTTTCCAAGCCATCGGTCGCATTGGTTTCGTAGCCGACCACGACGATCTTGCCGTCGGCCTGAACGGCGACATCATTGGCGACGGGACCGGCGTAACCCGTGTTCGGCCCGAGCTGCACTTTCCCGGCAGATCCGAACGTAGCGTCCAGATCGCCATCGGCCGCTCGTGCGGCAGCGCAGAACGCCAGCGTGGCGGCCAGACAGGCGCAAGAAAAACGTGGTGACATTGCCCGCTCCGATTCCCACCATCGCGGCGGGTTCAGAACGGGTTACGTCATCCGAGGCCGGTTACTGACATGCGCGGCTTGTAACCCCCCCCGGGTGGCTTCTATAGTCCGGACACGGGGGACGGCCGGGTTATCGGAGGCGGGGCGTGGATACCCAACGCTGGCTGCGCGCAGGGGACATCTTCGACCGCGTGTTTGCGTCGCCGCGCGACCACCGCACCGCGCTGGTCGAAGAGCTGTGCGGCACCGATCACGATCTCAAGCAAATAGTCGTGTCGATGCTCGACGCGGAAGAATCCCCGCTGGATTTCCTCGGCGCCGCCGTGGGAACACGCGATGTCGGCAGCGCCGCGACGACGGCATTGACGCCGGACGACGCGGACGCACCGGGACGGGTCGGGCCCTGGCGCCTGGCCGAGTGCCTTGGCGATGGCGGCATGGGCGTGGTCTGGCTGGCCGAGCGCGCCGATGGCCAGTTCGAGCAGCGCGCGGCGCTCAAACTCATCAAACGCGGCATGGATTCGGATGCCGTGCTGGCGCGCTTCCTGCGCGAGCGCCAGATCCTGGCGCGCTTGCAACACCCGAATATCGCGCATCTTCTCGACGGCGGCATCGCGGCGGATGGCCGGCCATACTTTGCGATGGAATACGTCGATGGCGCGCCGTTGCTGCGCTATTGCCATGATCACAATGTCGATCTGGAAGGTCGCATCCGGCTGTTCCTGGATGTGTGCGCGGCGGTCGAGTTTGCGCACCAGCACCACGTCGTACACCGCGACCTGAAGCCGTCCAACGTGCTGGTCACGGCCGATGGCAAGGTCAAGTTGCTGGACTTCGGCATCGCCAAGGTGCTGGTCGACAGCAGTACCGGCGATGCATCGCTCACGCAACTGCGGCGCGAGCGCCCGATGACGCCGGCCTACGCCGCGCCCGAACAGTTCAGCGGCGGCCGCATCACCGAAGCCACCGACATCTACGCGCTCGGCTGCGTGCTGTACCAGCTGCTCACCGACAAATATGCCTACGATTTCCGCGGCGCCAACCAGCCCGATGAAATGCGCCATATCATCGAGGCCAGCGATCCGACGCCGCCCAGCCGTCTGCGCCTGACCGCGCCGCCGGTGCCGCCAAAGCGCTTGCGCGGCGACCTCGACACCATCGTGCTGGCTGCGCTCAAGCACGATCCGCAGCGGCGCTATCCCAGCGTGGCCGCGTTCGCCGAGGATTTGCGCAGCTATCTGTCCGGGAATCCGATCTCGGCGCGGCGCGACAATTTCGTCTATCGCGGCTACAAGTTCCTGCGCCGGCATCGTGCGGGCACATTCGCCGCGGCGGCGGTAATTTCAATTGGCGTCGCCGCGCTGTTTCTTGAATCGCGTCAGCGTGTTTCGGTCGTGCCGCCGGCGCCCGGCACATCGCTGGCGATCGTGGATTTCAACAATCTGTCGCAACTCAGGGAAAACGCATGGTTGGCGCCGGCCTTGGCCGAGATGCTGGCCACGCAGTTGGCGCAAAGCGGCGCCATGCATGCGTTGCCGGACGAATTGGTGCGGCCCGCGCGGGCTGACCTGCCCGCACCGCTCGCGGGCGGATACGCGCCGAAGAGCCTGGCAACCTTGCACAAGCGATTGGGCGCCGACTACGTGCTCAGCGGCAGCTACCTGGTGTCGGCGGGTACTGGCGAGAAGTCGTTGCATCTGGATCTGGCACTGCAAGATGCGCGCAACGGGACGGCGCTTGCGAGCGTTGCCGAATCCGGCACGCTGGCCGATTTGCCCGAACTGGTACGCGAAGCGGGCGATGCGCTGCGCGGCAAGTTGGGCTTGGCAACCTTTTCCACGCAGGCCCGCAAACAGGTGGATCAGGCGCAACCGCCCAATGCAGACGTAGCACGATTCATGGGTCTGGCGCTGGGTGCGCTGAGCAAGAGCGACCCGGCCAAGGCCCGCGATGCGCTGCTGCAGGTCGTGGTGCTGGCTCCCGGTTATGCGCCCGCGTATGAGTTGCTGGCGCGCGCGTGGGAAGAATTGGGCTACGACGCCAAGGCGCGCGCCGCGGCGCAGAACGCGCTTGCGTACAGTCACGGCTTGCCGCCACAACAGCGCTTGCGTATCGAGCGCGGTGTAGCGGTGCAGGATGCGGATTGGGACAAGGCCCTGAACCTGGATCGGCAATTGCTCGATGGCGACCCGCGTAATCCGGAGTCGTATCTGGTGATGATCAGGGATCTGGTGCGCGCGGGAAAGCTCGACGCAGCGGAAAAAACGCTGGATGAATTGCGCAAATTGCCGGCCAGTGCGGGCGATCCGCGCATCGAATTGGAGGCGGCGAAGGTTGCCGGCGCGCGCAGCGATCCGCAGTCGCAACTTCGTCGCGCCGAACGCGCCCTGCAACTGGCGCAGACCCGCGACGAACAGGCGCAAGTGACTCAGGCAACCTACGAGATCGGCAAGGCTTATTACGTTCTCGGCGAGAATGCGCGTGCGCAATCCGCATTCGAATCCGTGTTGCAGCACAGCCGACGCACTGACAATCCGCGCCTTGAAGCCAACGCGCAGGTGATGCTTGGACTTCTGGATTTTTTCCGACTGAACCAGCCGCAGGCTGCGAGCGACGCTTACGAGGCGGCGCTCGAAATCTACCAACGCATCGGCGACCAGCGCGGGCGCGCGACGGTCTACGACAACCTGATGTTGTTCCTGTGGCATCGCGGCGACCATGACGCGGCGCAGGCGGCCTCGCGCAATTCGCTGGAGATCGGGCGCGCGACCGGAGATATCGAGCGCCAGGGCAGCGCATTGAGCGCATTGGCCTACATGCAGTTGGACGATGGTGTCAGCGATGCGGTACTCGATGAATTCCGAGAGGCGATCGCCTTGCTCAAGAACGCGGGGTCGACCTATCAGTACAGTTTTGCCCTGAAGAACTACAGCGAAGGCCTGGGTCTGCGTGGTGAGCTGGCGCAGGCGCGCGAGGTTTGCGCACAGGCCCTGCGCGCAGCGGAGCAGGTTTCCGATTCATCCATCCGCATCAGCGTCGGATTCCAGTGCGCTACCCTTGCCTTGAGCGCGGGACAAATAGATTTGGCCCGGGCAGACCTGCAGCAGGTGCAACAGCTTGCCACGACGCTGCACGACGACAAGACTTTGGGCGATGTCGAGGTAGTAAACGCGCAAATGGATATCGCCAATGCATATTGGTCTGATGCGCGCGATCGACTCAACGATGCCATTGGAATATTCGCGCGCAATGATGTGGTGACTTCGGAAGCGTATGCCCAGGCGCTTCTGGCGCGGTGCTACCAATCGTTGCATCAGGTGCCGGAACGCGACAAGGCATTGGCGCGCGCCGACGCGTTGCGCAGCCGCATCACGATCGCATCGGAGGCATTTGCCGTTGATGTCGCCAGATTGCACGTTCGCGGTGAGATCGCCAATTGGCAGGCTGCCGTCGACAAATTGCTTGCCGCCGCTGCCGACGCGGAAAAGTACCATTGGCTGGCGTTGGCGCTGGAAGCGCAGCTGGCGGCAGTGCAATTGCTGGAACAAGGCAAGGATGCCGCAGCGGCAGCATCGTTGCGCAAGCAATTGGAAACCCGTGCGCGCACGCACGGTTTTGGCTGGATCGAGGCGCAACTACGAACTTCGGCCGCGCCTTCGACCTGAAACAAAGGCAGTTATTGCCTTACTTACGCGTCGGGGTTGCGGATCGCTGGATCAAGTCCGCGGCGTCGCCCTGCAATTTGAGTCCCGCCGCGCGCAACCTGTCGGCATGCTCGCCCGGGCCCACGCGGTCGGCTGCGTCCAGGAACGAGTTCCCCACCAGCAACAATGCGGTGGCTCTTGCTTCCGTCACGGCACTGGCTGAAAGACTGTTGTTGTCGAGTGCCATGTGGGTCGAAGGCACGGACGCCCGCACCAGGTAGTTGGGTGGAATCTTTCCACTGCCCGGGTCGCCCGCTGTGTTAAAGATCCAGGTGAAGGTTTCGCTCACGGCATTCCTCCTCGTTAGTTGAAGCATTGAATCGACCCGGCACCACTGTGGATCGGCCCCGCCAAACTACTCTTCAGAAAAAGCGGTCGGAAATTACATCCAATTCTTCATGGAGGCGCCGGATTGCGTGTTCATTTATCCGGCACGGCTGCCACGGCTTGTCCGCCTTCCTTGTACACCACGCCAGACTTCATCACGAAATTCACCTTCTGCATCAGTTTGATGTCGGCCAACGGGTTGCCCTGCACGGCGACCACATCCGCATATTTGCCCGGTTCGATACTGCCGAAGTCCTTGTCGTGTTTGAGCAATTGTGCGGCGTGCAGGGTCGCGGCCTGGATCGTGAACATCGGCGGCATGCCGGCCTCGACCATGTATTCGAATTCCATCGCGTTCTCGCCGTGCGGATACACGCCGGCATCGGTGCCGAACGCGATCTTGACGCCCGCCTTGTAGGCCTTGCCGGCGGTGCCCATGATGATCGGGCCGACTTCCATCGCCTTGCGCGCGACCTGCGGCGGATACCAGCCTTCCTTCGCCTTGCCCATCACGAACTGGCCGGCGATGATGGTCGGCACGTACCAGGTGCCGTGTTCCTTCATCAGCTTCATGTCCTCGTCGTTCATGAAGGTGCCGTGCTCGATGGAATCCACGCCGCCGATGACGGCGCGGCGGATGCCTTCGGCGCCGTGCG
>JAFEFD010000596.1 GCA_018240765.1 Pseudomonadota bacterium
TGGTCCGCGCCCAGGTCATTGCCGAGCTTGTACTCGTCGACGAAGCGCTGCGCCCACACCGAAAGATCCAGGCTTTCCGGACGCGAGCGTTCGCGCCGCGACAATTGCAGGATGTTCTCGACGATCTCGTTCACGCGACTGCAATGATTGTTGATGATCTCGACCATGCGCTTGTCCTCTTCGGACATGGTCTCGGATTCGGCGAGCAGTTGCGCCGAATAGCTGATCGCGGCCAGCGGGTTGCGAATCTCGTGCGCGATCGAGGCGGACAGGCGGCCGAGCGAGGACAGGGTCAGTTCCTCGGCGCGGCGCGACACCAGCGAGGTGTCGTCAAGGAAGATCAGCACGTTTTCGTCGTCCGCCGACGACAGGCGCGTGAAGCGCGGAATCACCTCGGGCGCGCCGTCGGCCAGGGCCACGCCGGTGGAATCGATCTTGCCGGTGGTGCGCCAGTGGTAAAGGCGTCGCGACAGTTCCGGAGCGATGCTGCCCAGATCGCGCTGGCCGGGCTTGGGGTTGCCGATCAGTGCCCACGCCGATTCGTTCCAGCGGTGCACGCGATTGGCGTCGTCCACCACCAGCACGCCGGTCTTCATGCGCCGGATGATGAGCTCGTTGATCTGGGCGAGGTTGGCGAGGTCGATGCCGCGCTGCTCGGCCAGTTCGGCGGTTTCGCGCATTTGCCGGCGCAGCACCAGGGCGAGCGTGGCAATCGCGAAATACCCCAGGCCGTACAGGCCATACTCGATCAGGTTGCGGTCGCTGCCGTCGATGATGCGGTTGGCCAGCGCCTGCCCGATCACGCACAGCGTCGCCAGCGCAGCGAAGAATCCGGCTTGCCGCTGCGGTAGCAGCAGGGCGCCCGCGCCGACATTGACCAGCAGCAGCATGGCGATTGCACTGGGCGGGTTGGCGATTGCGAACAGCGCCACGGTCGTGGCGATGATGTCCAGGGTCAGCATCAGCGCGACCTTGAGGCGCAGGTCGTGACGCCAATGCTCGGTGCGCAGCAGCGCGTAAGCCGACAACAGCAGGTAGACGACGGCGCTGATCTGGCCCAGCAGCGGGTGATCCAGGCGCAAGCGGTCGGTCAACAGTGGACTGAACAGCAGGCCGGCGATCACGAACGCCTGCAGCACGCGGAACAAGTTGAAGAAATACAGTTCGCGCCGGTCGATGTCGCGCAGCGCGGGGTCGGTGTGGATGCTGGATTTTGGCGTGGAGTTCACGTCGTTGCTTTTCGTTTGTCCGAGTATACAAAACGCCGCGCCCGGATGCGCGGCCTTTTATTTGCCCGGACGATTCATCACAATACACGACTTGCCGCAGCAGCAGCGTGCGCGGCGTCTCCGAGGCAGCCCATGAATTTTCACGAGTACCAAGCCAAACAGTTGTTCGCTGATTACGGCATCCCGGTGCCGCCCGGCAAGATCGCCACCACGCCCGATGAAGCGGCTGCCGCGGCGCGCGCGCTTGGCGGCGACGAGTGGGTGGTCAAGGCGCAGATCCACGCCGGCGGCCGCGGCAAGGCCGGTGGCGTGAAACTGGTGAAATCGCCGGATGAGGCGAAGGCCGCCGCCGCGAAGATGCTGGGCACGAAGATGGCGACTTACCAGTCCGGCGGCCGCGCGCTGCCGGTGAACACGGTGCTGGTGTGCGAGGCCACCGACATCGCCAAGGAACTGTACCTGTCGGTGCTGGTCGATCGCGCCACCAAGGCCGTGTCGTTCATCGCCTCGGCGCGCGGCGGCGTGGACATCGAGCAAGTCGCGCGCGAAAACCCGGAAGACATCCACACGCTGGAAGTGAATTTCGTCGAAGGACTGCAACCGTATCAGTGCCGCAAGCTTGCGTTCGCCATGGGTTTGAATGCGAAGCAGGCAAACCAGCTCACGAAAATCATGACCGGGCTGTACAAGCTGTTCAACGACAAGGATCTGTCGCTGGTGGAATTGAATCCGCTCGCGATCGTCAAGTCCGGCGATCTCGCCGCGCTCGACGGCAAGGTCAATTCCGACGACAACGCCGAGTTCCGCCATGCGGATCTTGCCGCCATGCGCGACGAATCGCAGGAAGATCACGCCGAAGCGGTGGCGACCAAGAACAATCTCAACTACGTCACCATGGACGGCAACATCGGCTGCATGGTCAACGGCGCGGGCCTTGCCATGGCGACGATGGACGTGATCAAGCTCGCCGGTGGCGAACCGGCGAATTTCCTCGACGTGGGCGGCGGTGCGACGAAAGAGCGCGTCACGGAAGCCTTCAAATTGATTCTCTCGTCGGACAAGGTGCGCTGCATCCTGGTCAACATCTTCGGTGGCATCGTGCGTTGCGACCTGATCGCCGAGGGCATCATCGGCGCGGTCAAGGAAGTCGGTTTGACGATTCCCGTCGTTGCGCGACTGGAAGGCACGAATGTGGAAAAGGGCCGCGAACTGCTGGCCAATTCCGGCTTGAAGATCACGCCGGCGCTGGACTTGAACGACGCGGCGACCAAGGCTGTCGCGGCCGCGAAGTAAGGAATAACGATGAGCGTACTGATCGACAAAAACACCAAGGTCATCTGCCAGGGCTTCACCGGCCAGCAGGGCACGTTCCACTCCGAACAGGCGCTGGAATACGGCACCAAGCTGGTCGGCGGCGTCACCCCCGGCAAGGGCGGCGGCGAGCACATCGGCCTGCCGGTGTTCAACACGGTGCAGGACGCCGTGGACGAAACCGGCGCCGACGCGAGCATGATCTTCGTGCCGCCGCCGTTCGCGGCGGATGCAATCATGGAAGCGGCCGACGCCGGCATCCGCGTCATCGTTGCGATCACCGAAGGCATTCCCGTGCTGGACATGCTGCGCGTGAAGAACGTGCTGAAAAACTACCCCGACACCGTGCTGATCGGCCCGAACTGCCCCGGCGTCATCACGCCCGGTGAGTGCAAGATCGGCATCATGCCCGGCCATATCCACAAGCCTGGCAAGATCGGCATCGTCTCGCGCTCCGGCACGCTTACCTACGAGGCGGTGTTCCAGACCACGAACGAAGGGCTCGGCCAGTCGACGGTCATCGGCATCGGCGGCGATCCCATCAATGGCCTGAACTTCATCGACTGTCTGCAATTGTTCCAGGGCGATGCACAGACGCAAGGAATCATCATGGTCGGTGAGATCGGCGGCAGCGCCGAGGAAGACGCGGCCGAGTTCATCGCCGAGCACGTGACCAAGCCGGTGGTGTCCTTCATTGCCGGCGCCAGCGCGCCTGCGGGCAAGCGCATGGGCCACGCCGGTGCGATCATCTCTGGCGGCAAGGGCACGGCCGCGGCCAAATTCGCCGCGCTGGAAAAAGCCGGCGTGACCACGGTCAAGTCACCTGCCGATCTCGGTAAAGCCATTGCCGCGCGGTTGAAGTAATTCGTGTTTCCGTCATTCCGGCCATGGATTGGCCGGAATCCAGGAGGCAGGATGCCAACACCAGCAAGCCAGAAGCTGGATTCCAGCTTTCGCTGGAATGACGAGCCAAAGAGTGCGCCGGCATGGCAGTCCTCAAATTTGCCCTCGCCCAATTCGACTTCCCCGTCGGCGCGGTCGCGCGCAACGGCGCGCGCGTGCGCGAGCTGATGGAAACGGCGCGCGCGGCGGGCGCGCAACTCGTGGCGTTTCCTGAATTGACGCTCTCGGGGTATCCGCCCGAGGATTTGCTGTTGCGACCGAGCTTCCTTGCCACCTGCGAGAAGGAACTGGCCGAGGTCGCGGCCGCAGCGGACGACATCGCCGCTTTCGTCGGTCATCCGCACGCCATGGGCGAAGTATACAATGCGGCATCGCTGCTGGCCGCCGGCAGGACGCAATTCACCACGCACAAGCAGGCTTTGCCGAACTACACCGTGTTCGACGAGAAGCGCTATTTCCGCCCCGGTCATGATTCGGCGGTGACGGATTTTTCCGGCGTGAGCGTCGGCTGGCTGGTCTGTGAGGACATCTGGGAACCCGAGCCCGCCGCGCGTGCGGCCGCGAAGGGCGCGGAACTGCTCGTCGTCATCAACGCCTCGCCGTTCGACGTGGGCAAATCTGCTGCGCGCGAGGAATTACTCGTTCGACGTGCGCGTGAGAACAACGTTGCGATCGCGTACCTGAATCTGGTCGGCGGTCAGGACGATCTCGTTTTCGACGGCGGTTCGTTGCTGGTGGAACCCGGTGGCCGCATCGCCGCGCGCGCGCCGGCGTTCGCCGATGCGCTGCTGCTGGCGGAATACGACAACGCGACTCGCAAGTTTCGTGCGCTCGACTGGCCGGTCGAATCCGACACCTCGCGCGAGGCGCGCGTGTACGCGGCGCTGGTGTGCGGCATCCGCGATTACGTCGAGAAAAATCATTTCCCGGGTGTGATCCTCGGGCTTTCGGGCGGCATCGATTCGGCGCTGACGCTTGCGCTGGCGGTGGATGCGCTCGGTGCAGACAAGGTCACTGCGGTACGGTTGCCGTCGCGCTACACATCCGGTTTGAGCAACGATCTCGCCGCCAAACAGGCGCAGGCACAAGACGTGGAATTGCTCACGATTCCGATCGCCGCACCGTTCGCCGGATTCCTCGACGCACTCGCGCCCGCGTTCGCCGGCCGCGCGTCGGATGTCACCGAAGAAAACCTGCAATCGCGCTGTCGCGGCACGATCCTGATGGCGCTGTCGAACAAGACCGGGCGCATGTTGCTCACAACCGGCAACAAGAGTGAGTACGCGACCGGTTACGCGACGATCTACGGCGACATGTGCGGCGGATTTGCGCCGCTCAAGGATTGCTACAAGGAGCTCGTCTACGCGCTGTCGCGCTGGCGCAATCGAAGCGGCGAAGTCATTCCACGGGCCGTGATCGAGCGCGCGCCATCGGCGGAACTGCGCGAGAACCAGACCGATCAGGATTCCTTGCCGCCCTATGCGACGCTCGATGCGATCCTCGAACGCTTCATCGAAGGCGAACAATCACAGGCCGAGATCGTTGCCGCAGGGTTCGACGAAGCAACCGTACGGCGCGTTGCGCGCCTGGTGCTGGCCAGTGAATACAAGCGCCGCCAGGCCG
>JAFEFD010000597.1 GCA_018240765.1 Pseudomonadota bacterium
CGTCAAGATCGACTACGACAAGGTCAACGCCCAGCTCGAGGAAATCCGCAGCAAGTACGAGAACGCCGACACCACGATCGCGGTGATCGGCTTCGCCAAGATGGTCGGCGACATCAGCACCGGCGCAAAGTCGGTGATCTGGTTCTTCTTCCTCACCATCGCGTTCACCTGGCTGCTGTTGTTTGCCTATTCGGCGTCGACCAAACTGGCTTCCCTGACCGTGACCTGCGCGCTGATTTCGGTGGTCTGGATGCTGGGCGCACTGCGCCTGCTCGGCTTCGGCATCGATCCGATGAACATGCTCACGCCGTTCCTGATCTTCGCGATCGCGGTCAGCCACGGCGAACAAATGATCAACCGTTTCCGCGGCGAACTGTTCTTCGGCGGCCTCGAGGACGGCAGCGTCGAGGAACTGCGCCAGCGCAAGGGCGTGGATCCGCAAACCGCGGCGCGCCTTGCCTTCCGCATGTTGCTGGTGCCCGGCGCGGTCGCGCTGATTGCCGGCTGCATCGGCTTCGCGACGATCCTGATCATACCGGTGCGCATCATCTTCGAACTCGCTGTCACCGCCACTGTCGGCGTCGGGCTCACGATCCTGACCGACCTGATCCTGTTGCCGGTGCTGCTCTCGTACTGCGCGCTGCGCAACCTGCAAGACAAGCGCAACTGGCGCCTGCGCCAGCTCACCCAGTTCGACAAATTGTGGGCGATTCTCGCCAAGCTGAGCAAACCCGTGCCCGCGGCCATCGTCATCCTGATCGGACTGTGCATGTGGTATGCGGCACAGCGCTACGGCAGTCACGTGATGATCGGCGACGCGCAAAAGGGCGTGGCGGAATTGCGTCCCGACTCGCGCTACAACCGCGACTCCGCCTTGATCAGCGACAAGTTCGCGCTCGGCGTGGATATCCTCAACGTCATCGCAGAAGCGGCGCCAAATGCCTGCACGACGAGCTATCCGGTAATGGAAACCATCGACCGTTTCGCCTGGCACATGCGCAACGTGCCGGGCGTGGCCCAGGTCATCACCCTGCCGATGGCGGCGAAGATCGTCAACGCCGGCTGGAACGAAGGCAACATCCGCTGGCGCGAACTGCCGCGCGACAACGACGCGTTGCGCCAGGACACCCAGGGCTTCGAGACCGACACCGGCCTGCTCAACGAGGATTGCAGCGCGATGCCGGTGATGATGTTCCTCACCGACCACCGCGCCACGACGATCGATCGCGTGATCGACTCGGTGAAGGAATTCCGCGCTGCAAACGATGCCTTCGCCGGTCCGGGCATCAACCTGCGCAAGCAGCTTTCGACACAGTTCAACGATGCGCAGGCGCAAGGCAAGACCTTTGTCAGCGACAAGGTCAACCTGCGTCTTGCCACTGGCAACGTCGGCGTGATGGCTGCGATCAACGACGAGGTGCGCGCAGTCGACCACACCATGATGTACCTGCTCTACGCCGCGGTATTCGTGATGTGCCTGCTCAGCTTCCGCAATCCGTTCGCGGCGCTTTGCATCGTGCTACCGCTCGTTCTGGTGACGGAACTCGGCCACTCGCTGATGGTGGAGATGAGCATCGGCAAGAAGGTCAACACGCTGACTGTGCTCGCGCTCGGCGTCGGCATCGGCGTGGATTACGCGATCTACATCTTCGCGCGCATGCGCGAGGCGATGCGTGCCGGCATGACGCTCACCGAATCGTACTTCAGCGCGCTCAAGACCACCGGAATCGCGGTGTTCTATACCGCGCTTACGCTCGCCGTCGGCGTCGGCTTGTGGATCTTCTCGGACCTGAAATTCCAGGCCGACATGGGCGTGCTGCTCACCTTCATGTTCGTGGTCAACATGATCGCGGCGCTGGTGTTCCTGCCGGCGCTTTGCCGGTGGTTGTTGCGACCGCAGGAGAAATCGACCGCATAATGGAGTCAGGGCGGGCCGTTCGTTTTTCCCGCCTTTGTTCGTTTTGTCAGGGAGCAACCCGGTATGGATGCCGTGGAAGCAGATCACGCAGGATGCGCCATCCGTACCACCGACCTTCACTTTTTGGGGAGAATCCATGGTTACCGCAATTCTTTATACCGTCATCGCCCTCGCCGTCGCCATCGCCATTGGCGCCGGAATCTTGATGATCTCGACCAAACTCGGCGGCGGCTTCATGCCGAAATTCCTGAAAGCGGCGATCACTACCATCGTTCAGTTCATCGCCGCCGGCGTGGTCAGCTATATCCTGCACATGGTGCTCGGCACCGGCGGACTGAGCTCGCTGGTATCGCTGGTCGTGATCTTCCTGCTCTACGCAGCCATCACCAATGCGCTGTTGAAGAAGCCCGACGGTGGACAGATGGGTATGGGCAGAGCCTGTCTGGTCACCCTGATCCAGATCATCATCGAGATCATCCTCGGCGTCATCCTGGTGTTCGTGTTCGGCGCCGCCTTGTTCGGCACCTTTGCCGCCATGGCCGGCTGAGGTCTGCGCAACCAGGTGGACAAGGCGCCTGCGGGCGCCTTGTTTTTTGGGGTGCCCGAAAACTCTGACTCGCGCGAACGCTTTCAATCGAGTGAAATGCCGGCGAGTTTCTTCAACGCCTCGGCATATTTTGCCGCAGTGCCTTCGATCACGCGCGCCGGCAGCTTCGGTCCCGGCGCGGTCTTGTTCCAGTTGAGCGTTTCCAGGTAATCGCGCACGAACTGCTTGTCGTAGCTCGGCGGACTGATGCCCACGCGGTATTCGTCCGCCGGCCAGAAACGCGAGGAATCCGGCGTGAGCATCTCATCCATGATGTAGAGCTTGCCGGCTTCATCCGTGCCGAATTCGAACTTGGTGTCGGCGATGAGGATGCCGCGCTGCGCGGCGTAAGCTGCGGCGAACGCGTAGATTTTCAGCGTCGCCGCTCGCACTTGTTCGGCGAGGTCCGCGCCAATGGTCTTGACCACCACATCAAACGACACGTTTTCGTCGTGCGACCCTTTCGGCGCCTTGGTCGATGGTGTGAAGATCGGCTGCGGCAGTCTTTCAGCCTGACGCAAGCCGGCGGGCAATTTGATCCCGCACAGCGAACCGTTCGCCTGGTAGTCCTTCCAACCAGAACCGATCAGATACCCACGTGCAATCGCTTCGACCGGAACCGGCTTCAGGCGCTTGGTCACGATGCTGCGTTTTTCGTACAAGGCCGCATCGGTACCCGCGGGCAACACGCCGGCGACAGGTTTCCCGGTCAGGTGATTGGGCACCAAATGCGCTGTCAGGGCGAACCAGAAATTGGAAATCTGGCACAGCATCTCGCCCTTGCCCGGAATCGGATCGGGCAGCACCACGTCGAACGCGCTCAGGCGATCCGTGGCGACGATCAGCAACTCTTCTCGCGACAGCGCGTAAACATCGCGCACCTTGCCGCGATGGATCAGGTTCATTCCCGGCAGATTCGATTGCAGCAGCGTGGTGGGCACTGGCAGGCTCCGTGGTCGATGCGCATTGTAACGGCTGGCATTGGCGCGGCGCTGCTAGAATGCGCGCGATTTTCCCGCGGCCAAGCGCATGCGACTTCCCGTTTCCAGCGAATTTGACGCCCGCACACCGCTGGCGTCGAAACCATGAAGTTCACCGGCAAGCTGATCGGCGCCCTGATCGGCTGGATTGTGTTCCGCAATCCGGTTGCCGTAGTGCTTGGAGTGCTGTTCGGGCACCTATGGGATGTCGGAGCGATCGGATCGCAGGCCGCCGCGCCGCCGCGCGATTTCATCGGGCCGCTGTTTGGATTGGCCGGCGCCATTGCCAAATCCGACGGGCGCGTGTCCGAGCCGGAAATCGCCGCCACCGAAAACCTGATCGCGCGCTTGGGACTGTCGGCCGCACAACGCAGTGAGGCGATCGCGCGCTTCAAGGATGGCAAGCAGGACGGATTTCGGCTGGATGGCGCTATCACCGAATTGCGCGACTGGTGCCGCGGCCGCCGTGACCGTGCCTACATCCTGCTCGACCTGTTGCTGGAAATCGTGTTCGCGGAAGGCCAGCTCGCAACGGAAAAACTCGCGATCGTGCGCCGGCTTTGCGCAACGCTCGGCGTGCACGAGCAGGAACTGGCCGCGCTCGCGGCCATGCGCGGCTACGGTTTCGGCCATACCGGCGGCGGCTACCGGCAATCGCAACCGCCACCCGGCAGCGCGCCGTCGGGCAAGGATCCCTACGCCGTGCTGGGAATCACGCGCGCGGCTGGCGAGCGCGAGATCAAGACCGCCTATCGGCGCCTGATGAGCCAGCACCATCCGGACAAGCTCGGCGACGTTCCCGAGGCGCTCAAGCGCCGCGCCGAGGAGCGCGCCATCGAAATCAATGCGGCCTACGAAAAAATCCGTGCCGAACGTGGGATAAGATAATGTCATGAAGCAGTCCGCCGTCATCGCCCCATCCATCCTTTCCGCGAACTTCGCCAAACTCGGCGAGGAAGTCGACAACGTGCTGGGCGCCGGCGCGGACTGGATCCACTTCGACGTGATGGACAACCACTATGTGCCGAACCTGACCATCGGACCGCTGGTGTGCGAGGCGCTGCGCAAGCACGGCGTCACCGCGCCGATCGACGTGCACCTGATGGTCAAGCCCGTTGATCGCATCGTGCCGGATTTCGCCAAGGCGGGCGCGAGCCTGATCAGCTTCCATCCCGAAGCCAGTGAACACATCGACCGTACCCTCGGCCTGATCCATGAAAGCGGCTGCAAGGCGGGACTTGTGTTCAATCCGGCCACGCCACTGTCGTACCTGAATTTCGTCCTCGACAAGATCGATTTGATCCTGATCATGTCGGTCAATCCCGGTTTCGGCGGACAGAGCTTCATCCCGACTGCGCTGGACAAACTGCGCCGCGCACGCGAGCTCATCGACCGCAGCGGTCGGCCGATACGCCTTGAAATCGACGGCGGCGTCAAAGCCGACAACATTGGCGACATTGCCAAGGCCGGTGCGGATACCTTCGTGTCGGGTTCTGCGATCTTCGGGCAGAAGGATTACGCCGCCACGATCGCGGCGATGCGCAAGGCCATCGGGTAAAAACGCGCCGGGAGGCTGTCGGAGGTTGGGGAGGAACCGACCTCCCGGCGCGTCGAAAAACTACAGTGTTTGCCAGGTCGGATCGGCGAATTCCTGCGCCGGCGCGACTACGGGGACGGATTCCAGGTCGCAATCGCGCCAGTCTTCAAGTTCTTCGCGCAGACTCAGGTAATCGGCAGGCAGATACAGGTCCATGGTCGTCTCCGGTCAGATCGTGTCCGGTCAAAAACGCAGCGTGGCAATCAATCCCAACAGCAGGGCGCTGACGGCGAACACGATGCGCAGCGGTTCGAAACTGCGGGCAAGTTCGGCGTTGGCCTGCACGTTTGTGTCGGGGCGTTCGGTTTTCATGGCGGTCTCCTTGGGCGAGCGTGGCCAGATTGAACGCGCGACGGGCGCCAGGGCCGACACAGGCAAGGCGCAATGGCGACAAATTGTGGCGAATCACTGACATGTGCGCCGTGCCGATTGCCGCGCACGGCCGCGCCTCGTAAGCTGCGAACAGCCACCACCCGAGGAAGACCGCATGGCCCGCCACATCGCCATCGTCGAGGACGAACCCGCCATCCGCGCCAATTACGTCGAGGCGCTGACGCGCATCGGCTATCAGGTGCAAGGTTATGGATCGCGCCCCGACGCCAGCCGCGCATTCGCGCTGCGCCTGCCCGAACTTGTCATCATAGACGTCGGACTCGGCGACGAACCTGAAGGCGGCTTCGATCTGTGTCGCGAGCTGCGCGGCAAATCCGCTGCGCTGCCGATCATCTTCCTGACCGCGCGCGATTCGGATTTCGACATCATCTCCGGCCTGCGCCTGGGCGCCGACGATTACCTGACCAAGGACGTCAGCCTGCACCATCTCGCCGCGCGCATCAGCGCGTTGTTCCGGCGCATGGATGCTTTGGCCAAACCGGTGTCGAAGGAAACCGTGGTCGAGCACGGGCCGCTCAAGCTCGAAGCCGAGCGCATGCGCATCACCTGGAACGGCGCCGAGGTGCCACTGACAGTGACCGAGTTCTGGATGGTGCACACGATGGTGCGTTTTCCCGGCCATGTGAAGAATCGCGATCAACTGATGCGCGAGGCCCAGGTCGTCGTCGACGATGCCACGATCACCTCGCACATCAAGCGCATCCGCAAGAAGTTCATCGCCATCGATCCGGCGTTCGATGCCATCGAGACGGTGCATGGGGCTGGCTATCGTTGGAAACCCTGACGCGCATTCACCGTGTCTTTACGCTTCAAACTCCTGCTGATCGCTCTGTCCACGCTGGCCTTGCCGCTGGCGGGCTGGCTGTTCGTGCGCCAGATGGAGCAATTGCTGCGCCAGGGCCAGGAACAGACGCTTATCGCCACCGCGAACGCCCTCGCGCAGAGTCTCGGCGTAATCGGCATGCCGCTGCCACCGACCGGATCCGCGTTGTACGTGAATCACGCGCCTGGACGCATGGTGGTGGATGGCTACGGCGATGATTGGACCTTGCTTGCCCCGTTCACGCAAAAGCTCGGGCCGGCGAACGACCCCGCGAAATCGACTCTGTCGCTCTGCGACGACGACGCGTGGCTGTACCTGTACGCCAGCGTGCGCGATGCCACGCGTGATCGCGTCGATGCGAGCGATCCACGCGCGCTGCTGGCCGATCACCTCACGCTCACGCTGCATCGCGGCGATCTGACTCGGCGCTACCTGATTTCCAGCGCAGCTCCCGGGCACTTCGACGCGCTCACGCTCGGCGATGCCAGCGACAACGCATTGCCGACCATCGTCGAGGGCGCGTGGCAGGAAGACGGCTCCGGCTACCACGTCGAGTTGCGCCTGCCGCGCGCGCAGATGCCGGATCGCCTGGGATTGAGCGTGTTTGATTCGGCCGCGCCAACGCCCGATTCGACCGACACTCTTCCACTGCTGCGCGACTCGAAGGCGGTTTCCGCGCAACTGACGCGCATCGTGCCGGACGGCATGCGCCTGCGCCTGATCAGCGACGAAGGCTGGGTGCTTGGCGCTGCCGGCAAACTCGCCGACACCGCCAGTGCCAAGGGCGCGCGCCGGCGTTGGCTCGAAGGATTCGTCTATCGCAGCCTGATCGCACCGCAAGTCAGCCAGGCCGGGAATTTCGCGCCATCCTTGCCACGCCTGGATGCCACCGAAGTCTGGCAGGCATTGTCGGGCGTGGTCGCCACCGCGTGGCATCGCGGCAGTGGCAGCGGCGATGTCGTGCTCGCGGCCGCGGTTCCACTGACGGCGAATGGCGAAGTCCACGGCGCCTTGCTGATCGAACGCACCAGCGCGACTTTGCCGCTGCTCACGAACCGCGCCCTGCTCAGCCTGGGCGGCGCAAGCCTGCTCGCCCTGGTCATCGCGGGCGGCATCCTGTTTGCATTCGCGAGCGTCTTGAGCTTGCGCATCCGCCGCCTGCGCAACGCCGCCGAACGCGCAGTGCATGCGGGCGGGCGCAGCGCCGCGCCGCTGCCGTTGACCGATGCGCGTGACGAACTCGGCGATCTTGCGCGCAGCTTCTCGCGCCTGCTCGATGAATCGGCCGCCTACACGGAATACCTGCGCACGCTCGCGAGCAAGCTCTCGCATGAATTGCACACGCCGCTCGCGATCGTCAAATCCTCGCTGGACAATCTCGAACATCAAGCCATCCCCGCCGACGCGCGCACCTACGTCGCGCGTGCGCGCGATGGTGCGGAACGCCTGGGTGCGATCGTGCGCGCGATGAGCCAGGCCAGCCGCATGGAGCGCGCCATCGTTGCCGCCGAAGCCGAGGATTTCGACATCGCCACGGTGGTCCGCGGCTGCGCCGAAAGCTATCGCCCGCTGCTGGCGCCACGCCGGCTCGATACCGATCTGCCCAGCACGCCGCTGATCCTGCATGGTGCGCCGGAACTGATCGCGCAAGCGCTGGACAAGCTCGTCGACAATGCGCGAAGTTTCGCGCCGGAAAACGGCTGGATCCGCATTGCTCTCACCACGATCAACGACGGCGCGCGCCTCACTGTCGCCAACAGCGGCCCGCCGCTGCCGCCGGCGATGCACGATCGCCTGTTCGATTCTCTGGTCAGCGTGCGCGACACTGGCGCGCGTGGTGAAACCCCGCACCTGGGATTCGGCTTGTTCGTCGTGCGCCTGATTGCGCAGGCGCATCGCGGCAGCGCCAATGCGCGCAATCTCGAAGACGGCAGCGGCGTTGAATTCGTGCTTGAGCTGCGCGGCATGCCGAGAAGGCCGCTGGCGGGTTGAACGCAGCGCGCGTCAGACTCTGCGTATCGATCCCGGATACTTCGGCATCACCGAATCGGATGTCAGCAGGATCATGCCTTCATGCGCTGCCTGGGCAATCAACAAGCGGTCGAACGGGTCGCGATGGATCATCGGCAACGCCTCGACGGCGACGGCGTGCTCCGGCTCAACCGGCAGGAATCGATAGCCCGAGTCGCGGAAATAGCGCAA
>JAFEFD010000598.1 GCA_018240765.1 Pseudomonadota bacterium
GCGCTTGCCGCATTGCGGCGCGAGTTGGAGGATCACGCATGAACGACAATTTGCCGCAGTGGACGCAACAGGCGCGCGGTTTGCTCGACGAGTCCGCGCAGGCGCTCGATGCGTCCACCTTGTCGCGCCTGAACCGCGCACGCCAGGGAGCGCTGGCGCAGCGAGCACCGCGCCGCCGTGCGGCGTGGATGTTGATGCCAGCGGGCGTGGCAGGCGCTTGCGCGTTGCTGCTCGCCGTCGGCATGTGGCATGGGCGCAGTCCGCAAACCGAGCCAGCTCCTTCCCAGCCGGCGGTCGCGGGCAGCGCGATGAATCCCGCCGACCTTGACCTCATCGCCAGCGGCGACAATCTGGAAATGATGCAGGACCTGGATTTTTACGCGTGGCTCGATGCGCAGGACCAGGACAACAACGGGTGATATTCGCACTGCTTTCCGCGCTGACACTCGTAGTGGTTGCGCAGGCAACTCCCGCTCCGGTGAAACCGTCCGCGGATCCGCCGGCCGCAACGCAAACACACAAACATGACACAAAGAAGATGGACAAGACCGGAAAATCGGCAGCGCAATCTGACCTTGACGTGATCGGCTACCTGGGCGATTACGGCGATGCTGCCGACGGACTTGATCCGATCGGTCTGGCCGAGGATGCGGCAGCGATGCCGCGGCCACCGGATTCGAACAAGCAACAGGCGGGCCATCCATGAACCTGCGCAATAACGCGATTGCCGTCGTTTTCGCCACCGTGCTGTTCGCTTGCGCGGGCGCGCGCGCGCAGGACCCGGGCGCGGCCGCGCCGGTGCCGTGGACCAGCCTGAGTCCGGCCGAACAGCAAGTGCTGGCTTCGGCGCACGACAAGTGGGACACGCTGACGGCTGCCGCGCAACAGCGTCTGCAGCGCGGTGCGCAACGCTGGGAGACGATGAGCCCCGAACAGCGCGCGACGGTGCGCCAGCGTTTCCAGAAATGGAACAGCCTGAGCGCGGAACAGCGTGCGCAGCTGCGCGAGCGCTACCAGAAATTCAAGGATCTTCCGCCCGCGCAGCAGGAGCGCATCCGCCAGGCGTTCAAGCGCTTTTCCAGCCTGCCGCCGGATCAGCGCGAAAAGTTGCGCGAGAAATTCAAGCAAATGAGTCCGGCCGAACGGCGCGCGTTCATCGCCGGCGCGCAAGCGCAGAACCATGCCGGCAATGCGCGCGAATTCTTTCGGTCGATCCCGCAGGACGAGCGCCAGCCGACGCGGCAGATGCTGCAGGCGATGACGCCCGCCGAGCGCCGCGCGTTCCACCAGACCTGGCGCTCGCTGCCGGACAACGAACGCGACGCCTATCGCCAGCGCATGCTGCGGATGCCGGCGCAGCAACGCAGCGCTGAACTGTCCAAGGCGCGGCCGCCGCACCCGGCGCCCGCGCCGCACCTGCACGGGCATTGATCAGGGGTTCGCAAGCATCATGCCGTGGCCAGGCTGATCACGAACGCGGCGGCGACGCCGAGCGAGACCATGATCGTATAGCAGATCCCGATCGCGCCGAACTTCAGGGTCGTGAAGAACCAGCCTTGGGCATAGACTTTTTTCTGCATGACGAACAGGTAGATCGGGATCCACCATCCCATCACGACCAGGAGCAGGCCGAGCACGGGTACGAGCGCGGGCACGGAGGCCAGCGCCCATGCATGCGCGAATCCGGCGAGCGTGATCAGGAATAATGAAAGAAAAACGAACGCGTGGCTGTGCAGCGCCACGATCAGGTGTTCCATGTATAGCCGGCGCTTGAATAGGTAGAAAATCTTCAACAGCAGCGCGAACAGCGGCATCAGCACGAACAGAACCTGCGGCAGCACGCCGAGCGCGCCGGCGATGAGCAGGGTCGGATCCTTGCGGATGCGCGGGATATTGTCCTTCGCATGTTCGATCGCGACGTTCAAGCGCGCGTTCGCGAAGGCCGGCAGCCAGCCGACGCGCAGCGGATTGGTTTTTGTGTCCCACGGCTTGTCGTTGAAGCTCAGCGTTTCGAGGTCCGGATCCGGCGGTGGCGCTTCGCCCTTCGCTTTCGCGTCGGCGACTTTTTGCAGATACGCAAGACGTGCATCGGCTTCCTTGCGCACCTTCGCGGCGCCCTTGTCCATCTCGGCTGCAACCTGCTTGTTCACGGCGGCGGGCGCCGATGTCGCACCGATGACCGCGCCGGTGGCTGCCTTGGCTGTCTGCAACTGCGCCAGTCGTTGATCGCGTCGCGCAATCACTTCCTGTGGCGTCATCGCAGAGGAAATGCTCGGCGTGTCGCCATCGTCGAAGTTGATCATGTATTTGCTCAGGTGCGATTCGCCGAGCGTGAACTGGATCGTGAAGAACGCGAGTACGCTGAGGAAAAAATACAGGCGGAACGGCGTCACATAGCGCGTGCGCCGGCCGGCGAAATATTCGCGGGTCAAAAAACCGGGCCGGAAATACAGCGGCAGCAGGCTGTGGAAGATGCGCGAATCGATGTTGAAAATCGTATCGGCGACGTCGTGCAGCATGCTCGATAGCGGGCGGATCATGCCCTTCACCGGCTGACCGCAGACGTGGCAGTGATCGCCATGCAGTTCGGCGCCGCAATTCAGGCAGCGTGGCGGCTGGGCAGGGGCGGCTTCGGCGGTGTCCATGCTGCGCACTTTAGCCGATCGAACACGCTACGACAGCGGCACAAGTCATGGGTTCGGGTAAACTGCGCGGCCCTTCGCTCAAATCCACCGATGATCACGCCGCGCCTGCACAGCGAACTGCGCGAAACCCTGCGCCTGGCCGCGCCGCTCGTGCTTGGCCAGTTGTCCGCGGTCGGCATGAACGTGGTCGATACGGTGCTGGCCGGCCACTACGACGCGCCGACCCTGGCGGCGGTGGCGATCGGCACAAACGTGTGGATGCTCTGTCTCGTTGCCGCGATCGGCGTGATGCTGGCGATGCCGCCGTCGGTGGCGCACCTGTCCGGTGCGGGCGCGCGTGAACCGATCGGCGCGTTGTTGCGCCAGGCGTTGTGGCTGGCGACGTTCATCGGCGTCGGCCTGTTTTTCGCCGTGCGTCACGCCGGCCTGCTCCTGCGCGTGATGGGCATTGCGCCGGATATCGTCGAACACGCGCAGCAATTCCTGCATGCGATTTCCTGGGGCGCGCCGGCATTGACCGGCTATTTCGCGCTGCGCGGATTTTCCGAAGGCCTGGCGCTGACCCGTCCGACCATGTATTTCGGTGCGTTCGGACTCGTCCTGCTCGTGCCGATCGGCTATGTGTTCATGTACGGCGGATTCGGCCTGCCCGCGCGCGGCGCGCAGGGCTCGGGCATGGCAACCGCGACGGTGTTATGGATCCAGTTCATCGCGTTCGCCGTTTACATCGCGCGCCGCCGCAACTACACGTGCTACGCGCCGTTTGCGCAGTGGGACTGGCCGCAGCCGCGCGCGATTCTCGAATTGCTGCGGCTGGGCGTGCCGATGGGAATATCGCTGCTGATGGAAGGCGGTCTGTTCGTCACTGCGGCGCTGCTGATCGGCTCGCTCGGCGCGGATGTCGTCGCCGGCCACCAGATCGCGATCAATGTTGCCTCGGTCACGTTCATGGTGCCGTTGGGCCTGGCCATGGCGACTACCGTGCGCGTGGGCCGGGCTGCGGGCGGCGGCGATGCGGACGGCGCGCGCCGGGCCGGATTCACCGGCATCGGTGCCTCGCTCGCCTCGCAAGTGGTTTCTTGCGCGCTGATGGCGCTGTTTCCGCACTTTATTGCTGCGTTGTACACGGACGATGCCGCGGTCGCCGCGATCGCCGCGCAGTTGCTGTTATTCGCGGCGGCGTTCCAGTTCTCCGACGGCATCCAGGTCACCGCGAACGGCGCGCTGCGCGGTCTGAAGGACACCACCGGACCGATGGCGATCACCACGCTGGCGTACTGGGGCGTCGGCATGCCGATCGGATACCTGCTGTGCTTCCATTTCGGCCACGGCGCGCCGGGCATGTGGACGGGCCTGATCGCAGGCCTGAGCGTCGCGGCGGCGTTGTTGTTCGTGCGCTTCGCGCGCGAATCGCGCGTGCTGGCCGCGCCGGCATGACCTCCGGCGCGTGATCGCGCCCTGCGTATCGGTTAGGCTTGGGCGAATCGTCCGGAGATTTTCATGGCTGAGCAACAACGCGGCATCATCGTGCGCTTCTTCATCGGTGCGTGGAACCTGTTCAATTTCACTCGACGCTTCGTCTTTGGCGTCATCGCGCTGTTCCTGCTGGTCGGGTTCATTGCCGCGCTGCGTACCGGCGCGCCGAAACTGCTCGACAAGACCGCGCTCGTGCTCGATCCGAAAGGCGCGATCGTCGAGCAGTACACGAACGATGCCGCACAGCGCGCGTTGTCGAACATCGCCGGAGACAAGTCCAGGCAGACGCAACTGCGCGACATCATCACCGCGATCGATGCGGCGGCGAAAGATCCGCGCATCGCGCGCATCGTGCTGAAACCCGATGACATCGAAAGCGCGGGCCTCGCGACCGCGCGCGAGATCGGTGCGGCGCTGGATCGCTTCAAGGCGACCGGCAAGCAGGTGATTGCGGTGTCCGACGGCATGAGCCAGGGCCAGTATTACCTCGCCGCGCACGCAAACCAGATCCTGCTGCATCCGGATTCCATGGAGGGCGTGTTGCTGACCGGTTTCGGTGCTTATCGCAGCTACTACAAGGATGCGCTCGACTGGCTCGGCGTCGATGTGCACGTGTTCAAGGTCGGCACGTTCAAATCCTATCCCGAACCGTATGTGCGCAACGACGCTTCGCCCGAATCGAAAGAGGCAGACCTGTTCTGGATGAACGATCTGTGGGGCGATTACCTCAAGGATGTCGCGGCGGCGCGGCACCAGGATCCGGCAAAAATTTCGGCCCTGATTGCCGGTTACGCCGACGCGGTGAAGGCCGCGGGCGGCGACATGGCCAAGCTCGCGCTAGCCGCCAAGCTGGTCGACAAGCTCGCCACGCCCGACGAGGCGCGGCAGATGCTGATCGCCGAAGGCGCGCGCGACAGGCACAGCTACCGCCAGATCGACTTCGCCGACTATGCGGCACTGGTCGAACGCGAACATGCGCTGGACACGCGCCCGCAAGTCGCGGTCGTCGTCGCGGAGGGCGAAATCCTGCCCGGCGACCAGCCGCAGGGCACGGTCGGCGGCGTATCGACCGCAAAACTTCTGCGCGAAGCGCGCCTGGACGACGCCATCAAGGCCGTCGTTTTGCGCGTGAATTCGCCGGGTGGCGATGCGTTTGCATCCGAACTCATCCGCCGTGAAGTGGAACTGACGAAAGCGGCGCACAAGCCCGTGATCGTGTCGATGGGCAATGTCGCTGCGTCCGGCGGCTACTGGATCTCGATGGATGGCGACCAGATCTTTGCCGAACCGACGACGATCACCGGCTCGATCGGCATCTTCGGCATCATGATGAACATCCCGAACACGCTGGCGAAGATCGGCATTCATACCGATGGCGTCGGCACCACGCCGCTGGCCGATCCGATCGATCCGCGCCGCGCACTCGACCCGAACGTCGGCGTGGCGTTGCAGGCGGCGATCGACAACGGCTACCAGCGTTTCATCCACAAGGTTGCTGCCGCGCGTCACAAGACCCCGGAACAGATCGACGCGATCGCGCAAGGGCGCGTGTGGAGCGGCACGCAGGCAAAGGAGCGCGGACTCGTCGACAAGATCGGCGGGCTCGAAGACGCGACCGCTGCGGCCGCGCAGGCTGCGAACCTGGGCAGCGATTACCGCGTGACGTACGTGGAAAAGCCGCTCACGCTGTGGG
>JAFEFD010000599.1 GCA_018240765.1 Pseudomonadota bacterium
AACGTGCCGGTGCCGTTGGTCAAGGTGGAATTGGCCGGGAGCAACTTCAGGTTACTGCCGTCGCTGCTGGTGAACTTCACGGTGCCGCTGTAACTGGGCACCACGTTGTTTCCTGCATCCAGCGCCGAAACCGTGAAATTGAACGCATTGCCCGCAGTGGCAGACGCTGGCGCGCTGACTTGAAAATGCGTGGCCTGGGTCTGCAACATCGTGATCGAGAACGAAACCGTGCTCGACAGGTTCGGCAAATAACCGCTATTGGCAAATGTTGCACTGCATGTAGCCGTACCGGGCACATACGGCGTGCCGCTTCCGGCGGCAAAGCCGAATGCCAATGCCTGGCCGCCCTTTGCACTGGACGACTGGGTGAAATTCGTTTCAGTGATCGGGCTGGCAAGAATACTGTTGGGATCGTTGCAAGACACGGCGCTAGCGGCGAGCGCGTCTACAGTCAGGTTGCCCGGGGCAGACGAACCGCTGGTCGGATCGGCGAAATAGGCGAGTGGATCCGCGGATACCATGCCCGTCGGGCTGACGGTGTTGGCGAATACGACCGGAGCACCGGGGTTTCCATCCGCATCGGACCAGGTGCATTGCGTGGAGGTGGTGTCGTTGTTGCACGCAATGTTGCCGATGTTCTGCACCGGCAGGTTGCTCGAAGACGCGATCGCCGACTTGTCGTCGAAACGTTGCGGGTACGTGCCAAATGGAGGAAAGATCGAAGCCGTCGCCGGATAGAATGAACTGCCCAGGGTCGCCCAGTTGTTCACGGCCGTGGCTGAACCGGCATGCGAAACGTACAGATATACCGAATTCGTGCTGATCTGGATGTCGCCAGATGCCACCGTGTAGACGGAACTGAATTGTTGCGGATTGGATGGACCGCCCACCGGGCCGGGTTGCGCCGTTGCCGGACTGAGCAGCGACCAGGTCGGCGCGAACCCGCCGTTGTTGGCCAAATCGAAAAACGCGGTGTCATAGCCGAAATCGACATGCCAGCCGATTGCGGCGTTTGCGTTGTGGACTTGCACGACGTAGCCGAGGTAATTTCCCACGCCAGGCTGGGGCGATCGAACCGTCTGCACCGAAACCCATGGCTCGCCGGCTGCATGGCCGTTTTCGAAACCGCTGTAAAAAATGCCTCCCGGGCCGGCCGCATAGACGGGATTGCCGCCCGTAACCGGACTGATCTGGTAGCACAGGACTTGCGGCGCGTTGTAGTTGCTGTAACTTGCGGCGACTCCGGGTGGGCTGGATCCGTCGTAGCTCAAGGCGCCGAGATCAACCACGCTGCCTCTGCCGAGGTTGTTGAATTCGAGCAATCCGCCAGGACTGGCGTTGGTGAAATCGTGTTCCAGGCGCGTCTGCGTAGTGGGTCCGAATGCTCCCCCCGACTGGATCTCATCGCAAACGACCGGTGATAGCACACCAAGTTGCGCGACGAACTTTCCGGACTGGGATCCCGTACCTGGGCCGTAACTGAATGAATTGGCCTGCAATTGCAAGCCAACATCGGTTGGATGGGTTCCTGTGCAGGTCCCACCCGAACAGGGCGCATTCAGATCAAGGGTAAATACCAGCGGAGTCGTCGCCGCCGCCGCCTGGCCGATCAAAGTGAAGGCTGCCGCGGCAGCCAGCCCACGAAAAAATACCCGCATTGTGTCTTCGCCCGTAAGTGGCGGCTGCGCCCAAGCCTCGCAACCCACCACGATTAAAGTTGAACAACCGATAGGTTATGATAAGCCCTTGATTAGTGGAAAGTGTTAATGGCCGGTTAGTCGGCCAGCCAATACCTTCGATCCAGTTTGGCCACTTTCCGAATGGCACAACAACGACAGGCGTGAGTATATATGTACAAGTTTATAGCTGTCATTCTGGCTGCTGGCCTGTGCGCCGCATCTTCACTCTCCGCCAACGCCGAGCAATTTTCCTCGCTCGAAGAACGCATGTCACAGAACGAGTTCCACGCCGCCGGTCTGGACAAATTGTCTCCGGACGAGCTCAACGCATTGAATGCGTGGCTGCGCTCGCACTACGGCACGCAGGTCACCTACGTCAGCCCCACGGGCAAGCCGGTGTTCTATCCGCAGGAATCCTCTCGCGAACCCGTCGATGCTCACATCGTCGGTCAGTTTACCGGCTGGTACGGCCAGACCGTGTTCACGCTCGACAATGGCCAGCAGTGGCAGCAGGCGGAGTCGGCAAGCTATCAATGCGGCAAGTTCGAGAACCCCAAGGTCACGATCAAGCCAACCCTGATGGGCAGTTGGCTGATGTACGTCGATCCATGTCGCAGCCAGAGCCTGCGCGTGACCCGCATCAAGTGAGTTCAGGATGAACTCATCCCGTGCGGGCCAAGGATGGCCGATGACGCGGGATCCAGTTCCTACCGCTTTCGCAAATCTTCAATCAGTCTTCCGAGCCGCTTCGGCGACACCGGCTCGGCGGTCTTGAGTTCCTGCGCAAACAGCGACACGCGCAATTCCTCGATCAGCCAGCGCAATTCGGAAAGCGCCGCATCGCCCTGCCCGCGCGTCGCTGCGAGCTTGAGGTATTCGCCCCAGTAGATGCGCACGGTCAGCATCTTCGCCTGGTCGCGCGCGGCGTCCTGGCGCAGGCGTTCGGCGCGCAGGCGCATGGCCTTCAGGTAACGCTGAAAATGGGATAAACGCTCTTTTTCCACATTGCGCACAAATCCCGGATGGACCAGTGCATCGAGCTGTTCGCGCAGGTCATCGTAATTGGCACGCGCGTAACCCATCAGCGGCGGTTCGAGCCAGGGCGAAAGCTCCGCGTATGCGCCGAGGATTTCTTCGACGATTGCCAGACGTTCGACCGCCGCCGGAAACAGCAGGCGCGTCAGCTCGGAGGCGGCACCGCGAAACGCCGCGCGGGTGCGCACATCGAGATCGCGCGCGGCCAGCAGGCCGGCCAACGCGGCCTCGACGATGTCTTCGCGCAATTCTTCGACGCTGGCGATGCCGGCATATTTCAGTGCGAGCTTTCGGTCAATTGGGAGTTGCCGGCGAGCTTGCTTGATGGTTTCGCGCAACGCGCGGCGGAGTAGCCGCTCGACGCCGCCGGCATGCGCGGCATGTGCCTCGTCGGCACGCTCGAATACGCGCAGCGCGACCGATTCGCCCAGATCGACCAATGCCGGATACGCCGCCACGCCACCCGCCCCGCTCACCGCCGGCGGGATTTCGTCGAAGTCGAATTCGACAACGTCTTCGCGCGCCAATTCGACATCAGCGTGGCGCGAGAACGCCGCGTTTGCCGCTGCGCCCCACTGCTCGCGCAACGCATCGATATCGCGGCCTTCGGATAACGTCTTTCCATGCTCGTCGTAGACCCGAAAGCGCATGCGCAGATGCGCCGGCACGTCGATTCCGGAAAAATCCGCCGCGCCGACGTCGATGCCGGTCACGCGCTTGAGGTACTGCGCCAGCACGGCCACGAGTGGCTCGTCGCGCGGTGTCTCGGCCTCCGCGAACGCGCGCGCGAAATCCGGCGCCGGCACGAAATTGCGGCGCAAGGACTTCGGCAGGCCGCGAATCAGCTCGGCGATTTTTTCCGGCAGCAAGCCCGGCACCAGCCATTCGCAGCGCGCTGCGGATACGGCATTGACGAAGGCAAGCGGAACCTGCAAGGTCACGCCATCGGCCACATCGCCCGGCACGAAGCGGTAATCGAGTTTCAGCTTGTGGCCGGCGAAGTCCATCGCTGCCGGAAAATCCGATGCACGCAAACCCGGCACGCTGGCCAATACATCATCGAGCGACCAGCGCAGTGCGGCTTGTTCGGCCGCGGATGCGCGCCGGTACCAGGCATCGAATGCGGCCGCGGTGGAAATGTCCGCCGGCAATTTGCCGGCGAAGAAGGCCACCAGTTCGTCTTCGTCACGGATCAATCCGGCACGACGTTGCTTGGCTTCGAGTTCCTGCGCCTGCGCGAGCACGCGCGCGTTCGCGCGCACGCAATCGGCGCGGCTGTCGATGTCGCCGCGCACCAGCGCCTCGCGCACGAACACGGCATGCGCGGCAGCCTCGTCCTGTTTGCCAAGCGACACGGTGCGCTTTTCGACAAGCGTCAACCCGAACAGAGTGACTTGCTCGAACGCGAGCACGGCGCCGCGTTTGCGCGACCAGTGCGGATCGCGCCAGCTCTTTTTCACCAGATGCGCGACCGCACGCTCGATCCATTCCGGCTCGACGCGCGCGCAAAGCATTCCGTACACTTTCTGCAAATCCAGGATTTGTCCGGCAAGAATCCATTGCGGCGGAGTCTTCGCCAGCGCCGATCCCGGGAACACCCGGAACTTGCGCTCGCGCGTGCCGCGATACTCGCCGCGCTCGTCGCGACGTCCGACTTGCGTCGGCCAGCCCGACAGCAGGCAGGCGTGGATCGACTCGAAACTCGCGGCCTGCGCATTCTGTTTCCAGCCCGATTCTTCCGCGATCAGCAACAGTTGCCGGTGCAGCTCGCGCCATTCGCGCATGCGCAGGTAGGACAGGAAGCGTTCGCGGCACCAGTCGCGCAATTTCGACTGGGTAAGGTCTTCATGTGCCATCGAATGCGCGTGCCACAGGTTCAGCACGGAAACGAAATCGGATTTCGGATCGGCCCATTGCGCGTGCGCGGCATCCGCGGCCTGGCGCGCATCGGCAGGACGTTCGCGCGGATCCTGGATCGACAGGAAGGACGTGAGCACGCACAATTCGCGCAATGTGTCCGTACGCTGCGCCTCGATCAACATGCGCGCCAGCGCCACGTCGACCGGCCACTTCGACATCGCGCGACCGACATCCGTCAGACGCTTGCCGTCATCAACCGCACGTAACTCCCCAAGCCGTCGCCAACCATCCGAGATGGCGCGGGGATTCGGCGCCTCGACGAAAGGAAACTCCTCGACCTCGCCAAGCTTGAGGCTCAACATGCGCAGGATTACTCCGGCCAGCGACGAGCGCAGGATTTCCGGATCGGAAAATTTTGCCCGCGTGTTGAAATCATCCTCGCCATACAGGCGCACGCAAACGCCCGGGCCGACGCGGCCGCAACGGCCCTTGCGCTGCTCGGCGGCGGCTTGTGAAACCGGCTCGATATGCAGGCGTTCGAGCTGGTTGCGCGGCGAATAGCGCTTCACCCGCGCCGTGCCGGTGTCGACGACGTAACGGATGCGCGGCACGGTCAGCGAGGTTTCCGCCACGTTCGTCGCCAGCACGATGCGCCGTCCCGCACCCGGCTTGAACACGCGATCCTGCTCGGCCGCAGACAGGCGCGCGTAGAGCGCGAGGATTTCCGTTGCCTTGTAACGACGCCGCGACAGCGCCAGATGGGTGTCGCGAATCTCGCGCTCGCCGGGCAGGAATACCAGCACATCGCCGCGCGGGTCTTCGGCGGTGATTTCGTCCAGCGCGGCGACGATGCGATCGGCCTGCGACGCCTCGTCGCGTTCGTCCGCCGGCCGCCAGCGCACCTCGACCGGATAGCCGCGCCCCTCGACGTTGACGATTGGCGCATTGTGGAAATGTCTGGAAAATATACTCGTGTCGATCGTGGCCGATGTGACGATCAATTTCAGATCGCGCCGACGCACGAGCAGGCGCTTGAGGAAGCCGAGCAGGAAATCGATATTCAGGCTGCGCTCGTGCGCTTCGTCGAGGATGATGGTGTCGTAGGCGTTGAGCCAGGGATCGGATTGGGTCTCGGCAAGCAGGATGCCATCCGTCATGAACTTGACCAGGGTGCGCTCGCCGGTCTGGTCGGCGAAGCGCACCTGAAAGCCGACGATTCCGCCGAGTTCGACGCCAAGCTCCGTGGCAACGCGGCGCGCCACGCTGCGCGCGGCAACGCGGCGCGGCTGGGTGCAGCCGATCAGTCCTGCCACGCCGCGTCCGGCAGCAAGGCACAGTTTTGGAATTTGCGTGCTTTTTCCGGAACCGGTTTCGCCGGCAAGCACGATGACCTGGTGCTTGCGGATCAGTTCCGCGATTTCGTCCGCCTTCACGGCGATCGGCAGCGCTTCGTCGATGCGAATTGGCGGCACGCTGGCCGCGCGCGCGGCGTAGCGCACTCTTGCCGCATCCAAGCGTGCGCGCCACGCAGCCAGTGCAGCGGCATCGGGTTCGGCGCCGAGTTTCTCCAACCCGCGCGCGAGCGAGCGCCGCTGCGCGAGTGGAGTTTCGTCGAGCAGTTCGGCGAGCTCGGGCTGGGCGTGATGCGGCGGGGTCACGGCGGTGATTGATGCGCCCTATCGAACGCATCGCAGGATTCGATTTTCTCTTTGCGATGGGTGGGATTATAGTGTGCGCACACCCGCAAAAAGGAGATCGTCATGGCCAAGCAAGCCGGTACTCGCATCGACATCGCGCCGAAGCTGCGCGCAAGCATGGTCGCCCTGCTCAACCAGCAACTCGCCGACACCCTGGATTTGAATGCCCAGGTCAAGCAGGCGCACTGGAATGTGACGGGCCCGCATTTCATCGCCCTGCACGAGTTGTTCGACACGCTCGCCGAGCAACTCGAAGGACCCGTGGATGACATCGCCGAACGCATCACTGCATTGGGCGGCGTCGCACACGGCACCGCGCGCATGGCCGCGAAGGCGTCACGCCTGAAGGAGTTCCCGGATGGCCGCATCGATGGCATGCACGCCATCGCCGCACTGGCCGATCGCTACGCCGCGCTGGCCGCCTCCACGCGCGCCGCGATCGATGCTTCCAGCAAGCACGGCGATGCCGACACCTCCGACCTGTTCACCGGCATTTCGCGCGGGCTGGACAAGGCGTTGTGGTTCCTGGAAGCGCATCTGAGCTGAAATCGCGAAACAAGCTGCTGCAAACGACGCCCGGCCCCTGCCGGGCGTCTGCGTTTCAGGTGCCGCAAGCCGGAAAAATCGCTAGAATTTGGCCAACGACAATCACAGGGGATTGCCATGCACGGTTCCGCGAAGCGGGCGCTATGCGCCCTGCTCGTCCTTGCCGCCGTTCCGGTCGCGAACGCCGCCACCTGTTTCGTCACCACGACCGGCACAAGCGCGAACACGGGTGCGTCATGGTCTTCCCCCTACGATCTTCAAACCGCGCTGGGTGCATCCGCCTGTACCGAAATCTGGGTTGCCGCCGGCGTGTACAAGCCAACCGCGAGCGCCAATCGGTCCATCAGTTTCAGCGTCGACACGGGCGTCGCCGTCTATGGCGGATTTGCCGGTACCGAAGCCACCCGCTCTCAGCGCAATCCAGCGGCGAATCTGACCGTGCTGTCGGGCGATTTGAACGGCGACGACACCGACGTAAATTCCGGCAACGGGGTGGATGCAAGCGTTACCATTCACAACGCCGACAACAGCTATAACGTCGTATCGATGAATGGATCGAGCACGCCGATCACCTCGGCCACGGTGCTTGATGGATTCACCATCACCGGCGGCAACGCGAGCTACGATGGAAGTCACCCGCAAACACAGTACGGCGGCGGCCTGTTCTGCAATGGCGAAAACGGCAATTGCAGCCCGAGCCTGAGCAACCTCGTGTTCAGCGGCAACGCAGGCCAGTTTGGCGGCGCGGTGGCGACACTCGCATCGTCGGGAATCAGCAGTCCGGCATTCACCGCCGACACGTTCAGCGGCAACAAGGCAACGAGCTACGGCGGCGCCGTCTACCTCGCTGGAAATTCGGGCAACAACAGTCCGAGTTTTACCAATGTCACCTTTGGCGGCAATTCGGCCCCTTCCGGCATCGGAGGCGGAAGCGGTGGTGCGATCTTGAGTGGCGCGAGCAGCCCAACCCTGACCAATGTCACCTTCAGCGGCAACATCGCCGTCAATTACGGCGGAGCCCTCTATCAATCCGGCAGCGGCAGCGCCACGCTCAAGAATGTGATCCTGGTCGACAACAACGACTACTACGGAACACAGTTCTACGTCGACGGAAATGCAGGGATCACGCTGGACTACAGCTTGATGTGGAACAGCGCTAGCGGCAGCGGTGCCTGCCCCGGCGGCCTTCCCGGTTACCTGTTCTGCGGCGGCAACATGGTGTACCGCGATCCCAAACTCGGTCCCTTGCAGAACAACGGCGGCTACACGCCGACCTTTTTCCCCGGCCCAAGTAGTGCTGCGATCGATGTCGGCATCGACGCGCCGACCTGCCCCGTCACGGATCAGCGCGGCGTCGCGCGCCCGCAAGGCCTGCACTGCGATATCGGAGCGGTCGAGGTGCAACGCACCCTGCCCTGTTATGTCGCCGCTACCGCAACAGGCATCGGCAATGGCTTCGACTGGGCGGATGCATTTACCGGTATGCAAACAGCGTTGGCCACGAACGGCTGTAGCGAAATCTGGGTGGCGAAGGGCATCTACAAGCCGACCACTGGCAGCGACCAGACCATCAGTTTTACGATTCCATCCGGCACTGCGGTGTATGGCGGATTCGCCGGCAACGAGACGCAGCGAAGCGCCAGCAACCCGCAGCAGAATCCGACCGTGCTCTCGGGCGACCTCGGCGGCAACGACACCGGCGCCGCGAACGGCATCGATGCGACCGTGCCAAGCGACGGCACGAACAGCGACAACAGCACCCATGTCGTCTACTTCGACGGCAGGACGACACCGGTCACGGCGAGCACCGTGCTCGATGGATTTGTCATCACTGCGGGCTTTGCGAACGGCGGCTTCCCGGACGACAGCGGCGGCGGCCTAATCTGCAACGCCAACCATGCCGGTACCGGCGTATGCAGCCCGACGCTGAGCCGCCTCGTTTTCAGCGGCAACTACGCCAGCAGCAGCACCGGCGGCGGCGGTGCGCTCTACAACGATGGCTACAACGGTGTCGCCAGCCCCGCGCTCACCGATATCGTTTTCAGCGGCAATGTGTCCGGCGGCACCGGTGGCGCGATGCGCAACGACAGTTACGGCAACGGCAGCGCGAGCAGCCCGACGCTGCGCAATGTCACTTTCAGTGGCAACACGGCTGGAAGCACAGCAAGCGCCACAGGAGACGGCGGCGCGCTGTTCAACAGCGGGCAATCCGGCGGCGTGAGCAGCCCCATGCTGACCAATGTCACCTTCAGCGGCAACGTCTCCGGCAATTCGGGCGGAGCGATCACGAACAACAACAATGCCAGCCCGACGCTGACCAATGTCACCTTCAGCCACAACTCGGCGCTGTATTACGGCGGCGCCATCGAAAACAATTCGTCCGCTCATCCGAGCTTGTCCAATGCCATTCTGTGGGCGAATACCATTATCAACGGCGCCGGAGGTGGTCCTCAAATCATCGACAACACCGGCACCTTGACGCTCGATCACAGCATCGTGCAGGGCGGCTGTCTGAGTCCAACCATTTGCACGAATCCCGTGGTCGGCGATCCCAAACTTGGCGCATTGGCGAACAACGGTGGTTTCACGCCCACGTTCCTGCCCGGTACCGGGAGTGCAGCGATCGACGCCGGCACGAATACGGGTTGCCCCGCGACCGATCAACGCGGCATCGCGCGGCCACAGGGATTGCGTTGTGACGTCGGCGCAGTGGAAGTCGTCGCCTATGACCGCATCTTCGCCGACAATTTCGACGGCACGCCGACGCCGTAGAAATCCCGCTCAGCGCGCTGCAGCGGGCGTACTCCCCGCCGGTGCGCGGTAGATGCGCGCCCATTGCCGCTTGCACCACAGGCGGAAGCGGTCCATGTACAGGTAAACGACCGGCGTCGTGTAGAGCGTCAACACCTGGCTGACCAGCAGTCCGCCGAGGATGGAAATACCCAGCGGCCGGCGCATCTCGCTGCCCTCGCCGAAACCCAGCGCCAGCGGCAGCGCGCCGAGCATGGCCGCAAGCGTGGTCATCAGGATCGGGCGCAGGCGCAACATGCCGGCATGGAAAATCGCGTCACGCGAAGTCATGCCCTGGTTGCGCTCGGCGTCGAGCGCAACGTCAATGAGCATGATTGCGTTTTTCTTGACGATGCCGATCAGCAGGATCACGCCGATCAGCGCGATCAGGCTGAACTCGGTGCGGCACACGAGCAGAGCGAGGATCGCGCCGACGCCGGCCGACGGCAGCGTGGACAGGATCGTCAGTGGATGCACGTAGCTTTCGTAGAGCACGCCGAGCACGATGTATACCGCGAGCAGGGCGGCCAGGATCAGCCACACTTGCTGGCTTTGCGACTGCGCGAACAGCTGGCCGGTTCCTGAACTGCTGCCGTGGATCGACGGCGGCACGCCCAGGCGCGCCATGGTCAGCTCGATCGCGCGATACGCTTCGCCCAGGGTCACGCCTTGCGGCAGGTTGAAAGAAATCGTGGTGGCCGCGAACTGACCCTGGTGTTCGACCTCCAGCGGCGCATTGCCCGGCGCGTAATGCGCGAACGCGGCCAGCGGCACCATGAGCCCGGATTTGTTCTGCACGTAGATTGCCCTGAGCGCCGACGGATCCTGCTGGAACTGCGGCGCGACTTCCATGACGACGTGGTATTGATTCAGCGCGTTGTAGATCGTCGACACCTGGCGCTGACCGAACGCATCGTTGAGCGTGGCATCGATCTGCTGCGTGGTGATGCCCAGTCGCGCCGCCGCATCGCGGTCGAACACGAGTTGCGTTTCCAGACCCTTGTCCTGCTGGTCGCTGTCGACGTCGGTGACGTCGGGCACCTGCTTGAGCGCCTCGGCAATCTTCGGCCCCCATGTCCGCAAGGCATCCAGATCGTCGCTGAGCAGCGTGTACTGATACGTCGCATTGCTCTGGCGCCCGCCGGTGCGGATATCCTGCGCCGCCTGCAGGAACAATCGCGCGCCCGGTTGCCGACTCAACTTCGGGCGCAGCCGGTTGATGACGTCGTCGGTGGAAACCCCATCGCGCTCGGCAAGCGGCTTGAGCGAAGCGAACATGAAGCCGCCATTGCTGTGCCCGCCACCGCCGGTGAAACCGACCACGGTGTCGATGGCGGGATCGGCCTTGACGATGCGCATCAGGTCCTTCATTTTTCCCGACATCGCCTGAAACGAAATGCTCTGGTCGGCGCGGATGCCGCCGATCAGGCGCCCGGTGTCCTCGCTCGGGAAGAACCCCTTCGGCACCTGGATGTACAAAAATACATTCAGGCACACGGTCGCAAACAAGGTGAAGATGGTCAGGCCCGGCGCTGCCAGCGCGGCGCGCAGGGTGCGTTTGTAAAAACGCTGCACGGCATCAAAGGCACGTTGGCTGGCCTGCGCGAAATGTCCCGGTATTTTTTTCGCGTCGTGACGCAGCAGGCGCGCGCACATCATCGGCGTGGTCGTCAGCGAAACCACCAGCGAAACCAGGATCGCCACCGACAGCGTCACCGAGAATTCGCGGAACAAGCGTCCGACGATGCCGCCCATCAGCAGGATCGGCAGGAACACGGCGATCAGCGACAGGCTCATCGACAACACGGTGAAGCCGACTTCGCGCGCGCCGACCAGGGCTGCCTGAAGGCGCGGCATGCCCGCCTCCATGTGGCGGGTGATGTTTTCCAGCACCACGACGGCATCATCGACGACGAAACCCGTCGCGATTGTCAGCGCCATCAGGGACAGGTTGTCGAGACTGAAACCGCACAGGTACATGATCGCGAACGTGCCGACCAGGGACACCGGCACGGCCACTGCTGGAATCAGCGTGGCACGGCCATTGCGCAGGAACACGAACACGACGCCGATGACGAGCAACGTAGCGATGATCAAGGCGCGCTCCACGTCATGCAGCGATGCACGGATCGTGCTGGTGCGCTCGGAAGCAACCTTGATCTGGATGTCCGCCGGAATCGACGCCTGCAACTGCGGCAGCAGCGCCTGCACGCGATCGCTGGTTGCGATGATGTTTGCATCGGGCTGCTTGTACAGCAGAACGATGACGGCCGGCTCGCCGTTGGAAAGGCCCAGATTGCGCACGTCCTCGACCGAATCCTCGACCGAAGCCACGTCGGACAGGCGCACCGGCGCGCCGCCGCGCCAGGCCACGATCAGGTCGCGATACTGGCTGGCCTCGCGCGCCTGATCGTTGGTCGCGATCTGCCAATGGCGATCGTCGAGTTCGACGAAACCCTTGGGCCGGTTCGCGTTCGCGTTCTGGATCGCGGTGCGTACGGTGTCGAGCGCGATCGCGTAATGATTCAGTGCGGTGGGGTTGAGTTCCACGCGCACCGCCGGCAGCGACGACCCGCTCACCTCGACCTGGCCGATGCCCTGCACCTGCGCAAGCTTCTGCGCGACGATCGTGGATGCGGCGTCATACATTTGTGCGCGGCTCAGGATTTTCGAGGTCAACGTGAGGATCATCACCGGCGCGTCGGCCGGATTGAACTTGCGGTAGCTCGGATTGCCCGGCATGCCGGTCGGCAATTGCGAGCGCGCCGCGTTGATCGCCGCCTGCACGTCGCGCGCGGCGCCGTCGATATCGCGACTCAGGTCGAACACCAGCACGACGCGCGTGCTGCCGCGCGAACTCGACGAGGTCATCTCGGTGACCCCGGCGATGCGGCCGAGCTGGCGTTCCAGTGGCGTAGCGACCGATGTCGCCATGGTCTCGGGACTCGCTCCGGGCAGGCTCGCACTGACCGAAATCGCGGGAACATCCACTTGCGGCAGCGGCGCCACCGGCAGCAAGGTGAAGGCAACCGTGCCGGCGAGCAATACGCCGATGGTCAGCAGCGTGGTCGCCACCGGACGGCGGATGAAAGGCGCCGAGATGCCGCCGGCGTTCATGGCACGGACTCGACCGCCTGCCCCGGCGCCGTATCCACCCTTCGCGCCAGTCGATCGAACCACAGGTAGATCACCGGTGTGGTGAACAGCGTGAGCATCTGCGAGACGATCATGCCGCCGACGATGGTCACGCCCAGCGGATGGCGCAGTTCCGAACCCACGCCGGTGCCGAGCATCAGCGGCAACGCGCCGAACAGCGCGGCGAGGGTCGTCATCAGGATCGGGCGGAAGCGCAACAGGCAGGCCTGGTAGATCGCCTCGCGCGGCGACTTGCCTTCATTGCGTTCGGCGTCGAGCGCGAAATCGACCATCATGATCGCGTTCTTCTTGACGATGCCGATCAGCAGGATGATGCCGATGATCGCGACGATGGACAGGTCCTCGCCCGCGATCATCAGCGCGAGCAGCGCGCCGACGCCCGCGGAGGGGAGCGTGGACAGGATCGTGATCGGATGGATGTAGCTTTCGTACAGCACGCCAAGCACGATGTACATGGCCGCGATCGCAGCCAGGATGAGCAGCACTTCATTCGTGAGCGAGGCCTGGAACGCGGCCGCCGCGCCCTGGAATGCAGTGGTGATGCTCGCGGGCATGCCGAGATTTTTTTCCGTCGCGCGGATCGCATCCACCGCCGCGCCGAGCGAGGCGCCGGGCGCGAGGTTGAACGACACCGTCGTTGCCGGAAACTGGCCCAGATGATCGATCAACAGCGGCGCGCTGCGCTCGCTGATCTTCACCACGGCAGTCAGCGGCACGAGTCCGTTTGCGGCGGGCGCCTGATTCGTCGTGACGGTGGCGCTGCTCGCGCCCTGCGGCGCGCCGCCGGTGGACGATTGCGCACCGCCCGGTGAATTCACCGACCCCTGCGGCGTCTGCGACACGTTGTTCGCGTTGCTCAAACCGGGCAGATAGATGCCGGCAAGGGCCTGCGGCCCCTGCTTGAACTCGGGCAGCAGGTCCAGCACGACGCGATACTGGTTCGCCTCGGTGAAGATCGTCGAGATCAGCCGCTGGCCGAACGCGTCGTACAACAAATTGTCGATCGCGGCGGCGGTAATGCCCAAGCGTCCCGCGCTGTCGCGGTCGATTTCCAGGTATGCCTGAAGGCCACGTGCCTGCAGATCGCTGGCCACATCGGCCAATTGCGGCTGCTGGTTCAGCGCATCCACCAGTTTCGGCACCCAGGTTTCCAATGCCTTGATGTCGGTCGATTCGAGCGTGAACTGGTACTGCGTACGGCTGACGCGATCCTCGATGGTCAGGTCCTGCACCGGCTGCATGTACAGGTTGATGCCCGGCAATTTCGCGGCGGCGGCATTGATGCGGCGGATCACGGTCTGTGCGTCGTCGCGCGTGCCGTGCGGCTTGAGGTTGATGAGAAATCGCCCGCTGTTGAGCGTGGTGTTGGTGCCATCCACGCCGATGAACGAAGACAGCGAAGCGACCGCCGGATCTTTCAGGATCAGCGCGCCGAGCGCCTGCTGGCGCGTACTCATCGCCGCGAACGACACCGTCTGCGGCGCTTCGGAGATGCCCTGGATCACTCCGGTGTCCTGCACCGGAAAGAATCCCTTCGGGATGACGATATATAAAAGTACCGTGAGTACGAGCGTGCCGACCGCGACCGCAAGCGTCGCGCGCTGGCGATCCAGCACCCAGGTCAGCCAGCGTCCGTACAGCGCGATCAGGCGGTCGATGAAGGCATGGCTGCGACGCGCGAACGCGCTCTCCTCCTCGGGTTTTTGGTGCTTGAGGATTTTCGCGCACAGCATCGGTACCAGCGTGAGCGACACCACGGCCGAAATCAGGATCGTCACTGCCAGCGTGATCGCGAATTCCCGGAACAGGCGTCCGACCACGTCGCCCATGAACAACAACGGGATCAGCACCGCGAGCAGCGAGATCGTCAGCGAGATGATGGTGAAGCCGATCTGCTTGGAGCCTTTCAACGCCGCTTCGAGCGGCGAATCGCCTTCCTCGAGGTAGCGCGAGATGTTCTCGATCATCACGATGGCATCGTCGACGACGAAGCCGGTGGAAATCGTCAGCGCCATCATCGACAGGTTGTCCAGCGAGAATCCTGCGAGATACATCACCGCGAAGGTGCCGACGATGGACAGCGGCACCGAGAAACTCGGGATGATCGTCGCCGGCAGGTTGCGCAAGAACAGGAAAATCACCAGCACCACGAGCGCAACCGAGAGCAGCAATTCGAACTGCACGTCCGCGACCGAGGCGCGCACGGTCACGGTGCGATCGGTCAGGATACTTACCTGCACGCCAGCCGGCATTGTGGACGTGAGTGATGGCAGCAGCGCCTTGATGCGATCGACGACCTCGATCACGTTCGCACCGGGCTGGCGCTGGATGTTCATGATGATCGCCGGCGTCGTGTCCTTCCACGCGGCGAGGCGGTCGTTCTCGGCGCCGTCGACAATCTGCGCGACATCGCGCAAGCGCACCGGCGCGCCGTTACGGTACGCGATGATCAGGTCGCGGTAGGCATCGGCGGACTTGAGTTGATCATTCGCATCGATCGTGTACGACTGCGTCGGGCCGTCGAAGCTGCCCTTGGCGCCGTTGACGTTCGCGTTGCCGATCGCGCTGCGCAGGTCTTCCAGGCTCAATCCATACGCCGACAGCGCGGCAGGATTCACCTGCACGCGCACGGCTGGCCGCTGGCCACCGGACAATGTG
>JAFEFD010000059.1 GCA_018240765.1 Pseudomonadota bacterium
AAGCCGACCGTACTGCCGCCATCGAAGGACACGCATCGATCGGGATATGCCGCCGAACCGAGCGATCAAAATAGAAGATCGATGCAAGCACCCACGGAGGTTGCGCCTAAACATGCGGTGGCAATATCCGAACAAAAAAGGCAGACCGTTGCAACGCATCGGATTGCGACGCCCGTGTCGACACCGCCAGTTCGTTTTGAGTCGGCTGCTAACGCAACCATCAAAGACATACATAACGGTCTGGTGTGGACGCAGCGCGACAACGGCACGGAGACGTATTGGAAAGGCGCAAAGGACTACTGCGCCGCCAAGGGATCGGGTTGGCGATTGCCCAGTGTCGGCGAACTGGCCGACTTGTACGACTCGAGCACTGACTCGGCGTCTGCGCGTTGCGGCACGCTGGTTTGTCGAGTCTCGCCGCTTTTCGTGTTGACCGCTGCGTGGTATTGGAGTGGAACGAGAGCGGACAGCGGCGCGGGGTCGGCTTGGGTGGTCGATTTGTATAATGGCCGACGCAGTCTTGCCAGCATTGCAGATTCGACCAGCAACCGTGTCCTGTGCGTGCACGGGCCTTGATTCGCTGGAAACGTTGCGAACGACTTGATCGTTGCCGGATCAGCGGTCGCCGCAGTTCATGAATAGGTGGGTGATGAAATCGAAATATTGGATTCTCGTTATCGGCTTGACCTTGGTCGGCGTCGCACATGCTGATCAGCCTGGCAATGCGTCGGAACGCGACGCCGTTGCAAAGGCGCGAGCTGCTTACGCACGGCAGGGGCTTGAGTTTACGCAACAGCGCGAAGACGAATTCCTTGCGAAGTTTCGCCAAGCCGAGGCGAACGCCATCGATGCGCAAGTGATGATGCAGTCTAATCCCGGGGGAACGAACTCCCCGGCGGCCGCACTTCAGGTGCTGCAACAGCTAAGGCAAAATTCACAATCGGCACAATATGCGGAAGCTGCAAATGTTCCAGCCGAGCCAGTGGATGCTGGCGCGATCGCGGCGGAAATCGAAAAGCGCCACGCCCAGGGCGCGCCGACGGTGTTTACGCCGCGACAAGATGGGTTCCTTTATGACGGTAAGCCCTACGTGGATATGTCTGGCACGATTGTCTCGTTTGGTGGCGATTCCACCAATGGTGACGTGTCGTATCTGGAAACCAGCCCGTCGTCGATCTTGATGCTGAAGTACACGAACGTTCACAGCACGCTATCGCCAGTTCTGATCGGTAGTGTGATGGGCGCCGGTACGGCGAACATGTCGTTCAATGGCATGGGCACGAATATCCAGGGCGACACGATGATTCCAGCCGGCCGCAAGCTCGTCGTCGCGCGTGGCAGTTCGGTGTTCGTTTACACCTTTGGCGGTACGACAAAAACACTCGCATTCCCCGCCAATTATCGTCTGGCACCATACCAGCGCGGCGACGTTTCCAGCACGGGTTACGTTTTGTTGCGGCGAGATATTTCGAATCAGGAAAATT
>JAFEFD010000005.1 GCA_018240765.1 Pseudomonadota bacterium
ACGGCCATCGAATTGCTCGCGGCGATTCCGTCAATCATCTACGGCATGTGGGGATTGTTCGTGTTCGTGCCGTTCATGGCCGCGCATGTCGATCCGCTGCTCGATTCCACGCTCGGCCGCTTGCCGCTGGTCGGTGCGTTATTCCGGGGTCCGCCCCTCGGGATGGGCCTGCTCACCGCCGGCATCGTGCTCGCGATCATGATCGTGCCGTTCATCTCGTCGGTGATGCGCGAGGTGTTCCAGACCGTGCCCGCGCGCCTGAAGGAATCCGCGTATGCCCTGGGCTCCACGACGTGGGAAGTGGTCTGGGACATCGTCCTGCCGTACACGCGGCAAGCTGTCATCGGCGGCATCTTCCTCGGCCTCGGCCGCGCGCTCGGCGAAACCATGGCAGTCACCTTCGTGCTCGGCAACGCCTACGACCTGAGCGCCTCGCTGCTGATGCCGGGCACGTCGATTTCTTCGTCCATCGCCAACGAATTCAACGAGGCGGTGGGCTTGCACCGTTCGGCGCTGATCGCGCTCGGATTCCTGCTGTTCGTGGTGACGTTCGTCGTGCTGTTGATCGCACGCTGGATGTTGCGCTCGCTCAAGCGCAAGGAAGGCAACGCATGAGCGCAAACATCTACCGTCGCCGCTACGCGAAAAACATCGTTGCGCAGGCGCTGGCCAGCGCGGCCGCGCTGCTGGCGCTGGTGTTCCTGGCCTGGATCCTGTGGGTGACGGTCAGCCGCGGCGTGCAGGCGATCGGCGTGTCGCTGTTCACGAAAATCACGGCCTATGCCGATCAGGGTGGATTGGCCAATGCCATCATCGGCAGCTTCATCATCGACGTGATGGCGATCGCGCTGTGCGCGCCGGTCGGCGTGCTGGCCGGCGCCTACCTGGCCGAATATGCGCGCGGCACGCGTCTTGGCGAGACGATCCGTTTCCTCAATGACATCCTGCTGTCGGCGCCGTCCATCGTGATCGGCCTGTTCGTGTACGTGATCGTGGTGTTGCCGATGACCGCCGCGACCGATGGCGCGGTCACGTTTTCCGCGCTGGCCGGTTCCATCGCGCTTGCCCTGATCGGCCTGCCGGTGATCGTGCGTACCACCGACGAGATGCTGCAACTGGTGCCGTCGACGCTGCGCGAAGCAGCGCTCTCGCTCGGCATCCCGCAGTGGAAACTGACCGTGCAGGTGCTCATGCGCGCGGCGGGTTCGGGCATTCTCACCGGCGTGCTGCTCGCGCTGGCGCGGCTCGCCGGCGAAACCGCGCCGCTGCTGTTCACCGCGTTCGGCAACAATTACACGGCGCTCAGCCCACTCGCGAAGATGGCCAGCTTGCCAGCGGCAATCTACCAGTACACCAACGATCCCAACCCGGCGATGCATGCGATCGCCTGGGCGGGAGCATTGCTGATCACCCTGTTCGTGCTGGCATTGAGCCTGATTGCACGCGCAGTCTTCGCCCGCCAGAAGAACAGCCATGAATGACCTTGCCACCGCCGTGCAACCCGTCCTGCAGCAGCCGGCAGACGCGACCCGCGTCAAGATCGCCGTCCGCGGCCTGGATTTCCACTACCACGATTTCCATGCGGTGAAAAACATCCGCATGGACATCCCCGAGCGCAAGGTCACCGCGATCATCGGGCCGTCCGGTTGCGGCAAGTCGACCCTGCTGCGCGTGTTCAACCGCATCTACGCGATCTATCCGAAACAGCGCGCCGATGGCGAGGTGCTGCTGGATGGCGAGAACATTCTCGACCCCGGCTATTCGCTCAATCGCCTGCGCAGCCAGGTCGGCATGGTGTTCCAGAAACCGGTGCCGTTCCCGATGACGATCTTCGAGAACGTCGCCTACGGCATCCGTCATCATGAAAAACTGTCGCGCTCACAAATGGATGAGCGCGTCGAGCAGGCGCTGCACGCCGCCGCGCTGTGGGACGAGGTCAAGGACAAGATGAAGCAAAGCGCGCTCGGGCTTTCCGGCGGCCAGCAGCAGCGCCTGTGCATCGCGCGCTGCATCGCGCTGCGTCCGCAAGTCCTGCTGCTGGACGAGCCGACATCGGCGCTCGATCCCATCGCGACTGGGCGTATCGAACAGCTGATCGAGGAGCTGAAGAAGGATTACACCATCGTCATCGTCACCCACAACATGCAGCAGGCAGCGCGCGTTTCCGACGAGACAGCATTCATGTACATGGGCGAATTGATCGAATTCGGCGATACGGAAAAGATTTTCACCAAACCGGACAAGAAGCAGACCGAGGACTACATAACTGGGCGCTTCGGTTAAACGAGGAAATCGCATGGGCA
>JAFEFD010000600.1 GCA_018240765.1 Pseudomonadota bacterium
CTGTCGCCGTCGCCCGGATTTGACCAGCGCCTGTGCATCAGCGCCAACCGCTGGGGCGCGCGCCGTACCGTCGCGCAATTCTTCGGCGCAGTGAGTCGGCTCGGCGACGGGATTTTCTGGTACGCGCTGATGCTGGCGCTGGCGATCTTCGGCGGCGCACCCGGCGCGATCGCCGCCGGGCAGATGCTGCTCACCGGACTCATCGCGCTGTGCCTGTACCGCCGCCTGAAGCATTGGACACAACGCCCGCGCCCTTTTCGCAACTGCGACGGCGTGATCGCATGGGTACCGCCACTGGACGAATTCAGCTTCCCGTCCGGGCACACCTTGCATGCGGTGAGCTTCAGCGTCGTGGCGCTGGCGCATTTTCCCGCGCTCGCACCACTGTTGCTGACGTTCACGGCGCTGGTGGCTGCGTCGCGCGTCGTGTTGGGGCTGCACTATTCAAGCGACGTACTGGCCGCGATCGGCATCGGAGGCGCACTCGGCGCGGGTTCGCTTTGGGCCGAATCCCTGTTCTGAAAGGAAACTCCTGAAAAATCAGCCAGGCGGCCAGTGCATCTGCCGGCCCGCGAGCAGGTGCAGGTGGATGTGGAACACGGTCTGGCCGCCATCTTTGTTGCAATTCGTCACCAGGCGATAACCCTTTTCCGCGAAGCCCTGCGCCTTGGCCCAACGCGCGGCGGCGAGCACAAGCTTGCCGATCAGCGCGACGTCGGCTTCCGACGCGTCGTTCAGAGTCGCAATGGCCTTCTTCGGAATGAACAGCACGTGCACGGGAGCGGCCGGCGCGATGTCGCGGAAGGCAAGCACGTCATCATCCTCGTAGACGATGTCGGCGGGAATCTCGCGGCGGATGATCTTGTCGAAAATCGTGTCGGCCATGATGGCTATTCCTCCAAGGTGAGCCGAGAGCCAAATGCGTGGGCAAGCGTACCCCGATCGATGTATTCAAGTTCGCCGCCCAACGGCACGCCATGCGCCAGACGCGTGGCGCGCACGCCCGCGCTGCGCGCGAGCCCGCTGAGCATGTGTGCCGTGGCCTCGCCTTCGACGGTGGGATTGGTCGCCACGATCAGCTCGCGCACTTCGCCTTCGGCAAGCCGCGCGGCGAGCAGATCAAGGCCGATCTCTTTCGGACCAAGTCCGTCCAGCGGCGATAGCCGGCCGAGCAGGACGAAGTAGCGTCCGCGGTAACCCGTTGCCTGTTCGATCGCGAGCTGGTCGGCCGGCGTCTCGACGACGCACAGCAAGGTGGCATCGCGTGACGCGCTCGCGCACAACACGCAAATTTTTTCTTCGCTGAAGGTGCGGCAGCGCGTGCAATTGCCGATGCGTTCGGTCGCCTGGCCCAGTTTTTCCGCCAGCCTGCGCGCGCCCGCGCGATCGCGCTCGAGCACGTGGAACGCCATGCGCTGCGCGGTCTTGGCGCCGACGCCCGGCAGACAGCGCAGGGCCTCGATAAGGTCGTTGAGCAGCGGCGATCCGGACATTTCCTGGTTCGTCATTCCGGCGAAAGCCGGAATCCAGCTCTTCGCTCTTTAGGCCAATTCGCAATCAAACAAAACAAAATCAAAACTGGATTCCAGCATGCGCTGGAATGACGGCAACAAAATCAAAACGGCAGCTTGAACCCCGGTGGGAGGTTCATCCCGCCGGCAACGGCGCCCATTCTTTCCTGACTGGCCGCGGAAATCTTGTTCACCGCATCGTTGATCGCGGCGGCGACGAGATCCTCGGCCATTTCCGGATCGTCCGCGAACAGCTTGCGGTCGATGCGCACGCTACGCACTTCGTGGCGACCGTTCATGGTCACGCTGACCACGCCGCCACCGGATTGGCCGGTGACTTCGAGCCTGGCCAGTTCTTCCTGCGCGCGTTTGAGGTCGTCCTGCATGCGCTGCGCCTGCTGCATGATTTGCGCCATGGGTCCGCGCATGTCACTTCTCCGTTGCCTTGATTGATTCGGGAATCACGCGCGCGCCAAAATCGCGGATCATGCCTTGCACGACCGGATCGGCATGCAGCGCTGCTTCGGCCGCTTTGTGGTTGGCGTCCTTGCGACTGCGTGCGAGGTCGGCCGGGGTGGGCAGCGACGCGTTCGTCGTCTTTTCGAAACGCAACGTCACGTCGCGCCCGAGCGCCTTGCCGAGCGCATCCTGCAATTGCGACACCAGCATCGGTGCGCGCAGATGTTCGTGGTCGGTTTTCAGTTCGAGGCGCATGACGCCCGCGTCGATGCCAAGCAGCGCGGCGTGCTGGGCGAGTTGCCCGGCAGGACCGCGCACGCCGGCAGCGGCGATGAGCGCGGGCCAGTCCCCGGCTTGCGCCGCGCGGATCGCTGCATCGTTGGGGATATCCGATGCCGCCCGCGCCTCGCTGCGCGGCGCGGGCTTGGACGACGTTGCCGGCGCGCTCGGCACGACACGTGGCGCCGGTTTTACCGGTTCAGGTTTGCGGCTCGCGGTTTCACCCGTCGCATTCGCCGGCCGGAACGCGAGCATGCGCAGCAGGGTCATCTCGAATCCGGCACGCGGCGTCGGCGCGATCGGCAAATCGCGGCGCCCGGTGGTTGCGATCTGGTAGTAAAGCTGGACTTCCTCGGCGCCAAGCGTTTCAGCCAAAGCCTGCGTGCGCGGATCCGCATCCGCCGTACCGATCACCTGCGCGATCTGCACGCGATGCAGTGCCGTGGCGAGGTCGTCGAGCACACCGGAAAAATCCGGCGCGAATTCGGACAAATGCTCGATCTGGGCCATGAGTCTTGCGCCGTCGCCCGCGTGCACGGCTTCGATCAGCGCGAACACCTCGCTGCGCTCGATCGTGCCGAGCATCTGCCGCACTTCGGCCGCGTGCACGCTACCCGCACCGTAAGCGATGGCCTGGTCCAGCAGCGAGAGTCCGTCGCGCAGGGAGCCATCCGCGCCGCGCGCGAGTTCGTCCAGCGCATCGGCGTCGTAGGCGATCTTTTCCGCATCGAGGATATGCCGCATCTGGCCGACGATCTGGTCCGGCAACAGGCGCTTCAAATTGAACTTGAGGCAACGCGACAGCACCGTCACAGGCAATTTCTGCGGATCGGTGGTGGCGAGCAGGAACTTCACATGCTCGGGCGGCTCTTCGAGCGTTTTCAGCAGCGCGTTGAACGCGGATTTGCTGAGCATGTGCACTTCGTCGATGAGGTACACCTTGAAGCGTCCGCGCGAGGGCGCGTATTGCGCGTTCTCGATCACCTGGCGCACGTCGTCGACGCCGGTGTTGCTGGCCGCGTCGATCTCGATCATGTCCATGAAGCGGCCGGCGTCGATGTCGCGACAGGCCGCGCACTCGCCGCAAGGATTGGACGATTGCCCGCGCTCGCAGTTCAGCGACTTGGCGAAGATGCGCGCGATGGTGGTCTTGCCGATGCCGCGCGTGCCGGTGAACAGGAAGGCGTGGTGCACGCGCTGCGACTCCAGAGCGTTGGTCAGCGCGCGCACGACGTGTTCCTGGCCCACGAGTTCGGAGAACTTCTTGGGACGCCACTTGCGCGCAAGGACTTGGTACGACATGCCGCCACCGGGAATTGCCAGACTCCGATTGTGCCAACTTACGCGCCGCAGACCAAGCGATTGTCTTGTTTGCGCACGCCTTGTCCGGTATCCTGCGCGGCCTTCCCGGAGAGGTGTCCGAGTGGTTGAAGGAGCACGCCTGGAAAGTGTGTAAGCGGGTCAAACCGCTTCGCGGGTTCGAATCCCGCCCTCTCCGCCACCTTCTCTGCCAGTCTATGGTGGCCCCGTCGGTTCTCCCGCGACGATAGTTTGCAAATCCCGCCAGGGCCGGAAGGCAGCAACGGTAGTGAACGATTCGGGTGCCGGGATGTGGCTGGCGGGGCCACCGCCATTCACGAAGCCTGGGGGTTTGCGTAATGCGCCGTTTCCTGGTCTGGCTTGCGGTGCTCGCCGCGGCAAATGCAGCATTCGCCGCGGATGCTTCGCGTTCGCTCTGGCATGACACGCTCGCACGCACCCTGTCCGCCGATGCCCCGCCGGTTTCCGCCTATCGATCGCTCGCGCTGGATCTTGATGGCGCGCGCACCCTGCTCGCCTCGGCGCGTCACGGCGCCGCAGTGGTCACCTTCGCCTTGCCGCACCCGGACGGCAGCTTCAGCGACTTCATGCTGGCCGATTCGCGCACAATACCGGACGAATTGCAGGACAAGTATCCGGATATCGTCAGTCTTGCCGGCAAGGATGGCGCCGGACGCATGGCGCGCGTGGACGTCTCGCCGCAGGGCCTGCAGGCCATGGTGTTTGATGCGGATGGCATCTGGGTCGTGCGCCCGGAAAGCCTGTCGTCCGGCGATCGCTACCTGAGTTTCCGCCGCGCGGATCTCGCACCGCCGGCGCACGGATTCCAGTGCGATGTTCACGCCGGCTCGCCAGACCCGTCAGGGCGCAGCCTGATTGCACAAGCGCCGATGACCGTCACTGGCGCGACGCAACGCGTGTATCGCGCAGCCGTTGCCGCAAATCACAATTATGTCGCCGCGGTGTGTCCGGGCAATGTCACGGTCGCCTGTGGGCTCGCCAATGTCGTCACCGCGATGAATCGCGTCAACCAGGTGTATGAAACCGAGTTGGGCGTGCACATGACCCTGATCGCGAACGACAACGCGATCATCTACCCGAGCGCAAGCGGGGATCCCTATTCCAACGACAGCAACGCGCTGAACCAGAACATCAGCAACCTCGCCAGCGTCATCGGCAACGCGAATTTCGACATCGGCCATGTATTCACCACCGGCAGCGGCGGCGTGGCATATCTTGGCGTTACTTGTACGAGCAGCAAGGCGGGCGGCACCACCGGCTTGTCCAATCCCACCGGCGATGCGTTTTACATCGACTACGTCGCCCACGAAATGGGTCACCAGTTCGGCGGCAACCACACGTTCAATTCCAGCACCAGCAACTGCGGCGGCGGCAATCGCGAACCAGGCGCGGCTTACGAACCGGGTAGCGGCTCCACGATCATGGCCTATGCCGGCATCTGTGGCGCGGACGACTTGCAGCCGCACTCCGACCCCTACTTCCACGCCAAGAGCCTGGGTGAAATCAACACGTGGATCAACAGCACCGGCGGCAGTTGCGCTGCGGCCACGGCCAGCACCGATCAGGCGCCAGCGATTGACACCGCGTCGATGCCCAATGGCCTGACCATTCCGGTGCAGACGCCTTTTGCGATGTCGGCGTCGGCAAACGACGCCGATGGCGATGCGATTAGCTACAACTGGGAGCAGTACGACCTGGGCTCCACCACCACGCTGGCGCAGGGCGATATCGGCAACGGGCCGATCTTCCGCAGCTTCAACGCGACGCCGGGCGGCACACGCATTTTTCCGAAAATGAACACGGTGCTCGGCGCGGGTTTCGTGCCCGGCGAAACCTGGCCCAGGACCACGCGCGATCTCGATTTCCGCCTGACCGTGCGTGACAACCACGGCGTGCCGGGTACGCCGCAATACGGCGCGAGTTCCAGCGCCGATACGGTTATCCATGTCACCAGCGCCGCCGGCCCGTTCTTGGTGACCGCACCTCTCGCAAGCGCCACGTGGACCGCGCTCACCAGCCAGAACGTGACCTGGAACGTCGCCAATACCACGGCTGCGCCGGTCAGTTGCGCAAGTGTCGATGTGCTGTATTCCAGCGACGGCGGGTACACGTTCCCGACCGTGCTGGCGAGTGCGGTCCCGAATTCGGGGTCTGCCACCTTGACCGTGCCGAACCTGCTGCCGTCGGCGACCGCGCGCGTTGAAGTGCGTTGCAGCAACAACATCTTCTTCAATGTCTCGCCGGGCAATTTCACCTTGTCCAACGACCACATTTTTGGCAACGGCTTCGAAGTTACCGACCGCATCTTCGCCGACGGTTTCGGGCCATAGCGCATTCAGGGGTGCAGCCACCCCGATTCGCCGCCGGCGTAGTGCTCGTTCTTCCAGATCGGCACGCGCTTCTTCACTTCGTCGATGATGTAGCGGCAGGCATCGAAGGCCGCGCCGCGGTGCGCCGCACTGACGCCGACCCATACCGCGAGCTCGCCGACTTCCAATGTGCCGACGCGATGCACGCAGCGTGCGCCGAGGATCGCGAATTTCGAGCACGCTTCGGCAAGGATGCGCTGCCCTTCCACCTGCGCCAACGACGCATACGACTGGTATTCGAGCCGGACGACGCTTCGGCTTTCGTTGTGGTCGCGCACCCAGCCTTCGAACGTCACGCAGGCACCCGCGCGTGCCTGCGCCAGTTCGCGCGCGAGCGCGGCGGTATCGATGGCGGTTTCGCTGATGTGAAACATGATCAGCCGCCGCTCACCGGCGGGATGAACACGATTTCGTCGCCGTCGCGCAATGCGTGTTCCCAGCCGACGAACTCGCCGTTGATCGCCACGCGCAGCCTGTCCTCGCCCATCGTGAATCCGTGACGCGCGCGCAGCTCCGCGTACAGGCCACGCGCGTCGGTCGCCTGCGAATCCATCGATTCGGCATCGGTGTTCGCGCGGTCGCGCAGCGCGGCGAAATACAGCACTCGATAGCTCATTGCACGACCTTGTCTGCACGTACGCGGCGTTTGCCACCCGACTTTTCCAACAATCGAACATCGCCAATGACAATTTCGTGCGACAACGCCTTGCACATGTCGTAGACGGTCAACGCCGCGACACTCGCACCAGTCAGCGCTTCCATCTCCACGCCGGTCTTGTGCGTTACCGCGACTTCACAGCGGATCACGAGCTCGGTCGACGTGGCGAATTCCACGACAAAATCACAGCGTTCGATCGCGAGCGAATGGCAGAACGGGATCAGCTCATGCGTGCGCTTGACCGCCATCGTGCCAGCAATTATGGCCGTGTCGATCACCGGACCCTTTTTCGCGCGCATGCCCTGCGCGCGCAAGGCGCGCGCGACGGCAGCCGGAAAGCGCACAACCGCCTGCGCAACGGCCACCCGCGCGGTCGCTCTTTTCGCACCGACATCGACCATGCGCGGGCGGCCAGCAAAGTCGATATGCGTCAGGGATTGTTTCTTACTCAAATCAACCACCTATCTCGTACATTTCGACTTTTTCGCCATTCCCCGCCGCGCGCAACTGCGCGCGCTGCTCGCTGTAGCGATCTGCGCGCTGCGCCCAACGCCCGCCAATCAGCCGCATCAGTTGCTCGTCGCTGGCGCCGTCGCGCAGTGGGCCGCGCAAATCGAAGCCAGCGCGCGCGAACAGGCAAGTGTAGAGCCTGCCATCCGCGGACAGGCGCGCGCGTGAACAATCACCGCAGAACGGTTGCGACACCGAACTGATGAAACCGACTTCGCCAGCACCATCGGCATAGGCATAGCGTTGTGCGACCTCGCCGCGGTAATTGGGATCGAGCGGACGCAGCGGCCAGCGCTCGCCGATGCGCGCGAGCAATTCCGTACTGGGCACCACGTTCTGTGCACTCCAGCGATTGAGCGTGCCGACATCCATGTACTCGATGAAACGGATGACGTGCGGCGTACCGCGAAAGCGTTCGGCCAGATCCACGGCCTGATGATCGTTGACGCCGCGCAGGACCACGCAGTTGATCTTGATGGACTTGAAACCTGCAGCTTCCACCGCGGCAATGCCGGCGAGCACTTCGGCGACCTCGCCGCGTCCACCGGAAAGCTCGCGAAACGTGGCCGCATCGAGGCTGTCCAGCGATACGGTCAGGCGCTGCAATCCGGCATCGTGCAGTTTTTGGGCGAGCTTTGGCAGCAGCACGCCATTCGTGGTCAAGGCGATGTCTTCAACGCCGGGAATCCGCGCGAGCTGGCGCACCAGTTCCGGCAGGTCGCGGCGCAACAGCGGCTCGCCGCCGGTCAGGCGCAGCTTGCGCACGCCGAGCGCGACGAACGCGCGCGCTATGCGCTCGATTTCCTCGAAGCGAAGGCGCTGATCCTTGGCCAAGAACTTGTGGTCCAGCGCGTACTGGTCTTCCGGCATGCAATAGGTGCAACGGAAATTGCAGCGGTCGATCACCGAGATGCGCAGATCGTGCAACGGCCTCGCCAGCGCATCGCGCGCCGGCTCCAGACGATGCGATATCGCCGGATGGTTCATGCCGGCGCATCCGCAGCCAGCACGGATTCCGCCGCCGGCGGCGGCAGCGCGATGCGTTCGCCACGCTGCGCCACGCGGTAGCCGCGCTTGGCCAGCGCCTGCCCATCGGCTACACCGCCGTAGTGATACAGCCGCATGCGGCTGCGCTGCTCATCCGTGTACTCGCGCGCCAGGTCGTCCACGCCCGTGTGCGAAGGATTGCCGTGCAAGGCGCAATCGTGCGCGACTACGGTCGGCGCCGGTGCGAATTCGCCGAGCATTTCGGGGATCGGACGGGTGTCACCGGTCCATGCGAACGATCCGCGCAGGGCGATGCCGAACGAGGTCTGCGGCGCGTGATGGCGGGTCGGGAAAACGTCGAACCACAGATCGCCGAGCCAGAATCCGCGCGAACACGGGATCAGGTGAAAGCCATCCCAGAAATTTGCACCGCCTTCGGCGACGACCTGCGGATAGTCGGCCACGCGCGTTTGCAGATGCGGGATCAGCGCGGCGTGCGCGAACAGGCTCACCGTCCCTTTCAAGACCGCGTCGAAATACACGCGATAGAACAGGCGCTCCAGTCCGGCGACGTGATCCATGTGCGTGTGGGTGACGTACACCGCGCGCGGCGGTTCGCCGTAGGCATCCATGTACGTCGTCAGTGTTTCCGGGCCGCAGTCGATCAGCAGCAGCGGCTTGCCGTCGCACTCAAGCACGGCGCCGGAGGATCCCAGTTCCACCGCCTGCGCGGAACCAACGCCGAGAAAACGCAAAGCGAAACTCACGATGCCATCCCTCTTTCCCATGCCGCCATCAACGGTTGCCAGATTGCGTGTTCAAGATTCGCGGCGCCGGCACGCGCCGCACCGAGCTTGAGCAGCGACCGCTTCAATCGGGCCAGGTTCGCCTGCTGCCACTTGCGCGCAGACGCGCGCAAATCGCCGCGATCGAAATCGATCAGCCAGACATCGGCATCGCGCAGCAACACATTATGCGCGTTGAGATCGGCGTGGTAGGCGCCTTGCCTGTGGAATTTTGCGATTGTAGTGCCGACGCGCGTGGCGACGGCGACATCGACCTTGTCCAGCACGAGCAGTTCGGCCAACGTCGATGCGTTCTCTATCCGGCGCGTCAGGATATCGGCGCGATACGTCATGCCGCTGCGCCGGTAACGCGCCGCGACCGGCGGCGGTACGGGCAAGCCCTCATCGCGCAGCGCCGCCAGCAGGCGGAATTCGGCAAAACTGCGCGTGCGTTCGGCTTGCGTCCACCAATAGCGGTCGCCGAGAATGCGCGCGACCATGCCGCCGCGCCGGTAATGGCGCAGTGCGCAGTTGCCGAACGGGGCTGCCACGAATACCGCGCCGCCGCGACCGCCGGCGGTCGCCTGCGCCGCATCACGCGCGCGCCAGTGGTCCGGATCGAACCAATCCGGGTCGAACGCCGCTTGTGCGATGGCATCCGCGTCGAACACAATCGCGCCATCGGGCGTGGCTTGGACTTGCGCCTGGGTCATCACCGCCATTTTAGCAGTCCGCATGCCGCACGCCGCCCTCGAAGCCGCCAATCCGCCCAAGTCGATCTGTCTGCTGCGCACCTCGGCGCTGGGCGACGTGACCCACGTCGTGCCGCTGGTGCGCACGCTGCAATCGGCCTGGCCGAGCACCCGGCTTGCCTGGATCGTCGGCAAGCTCGAACACAAACTTGTCGGCGATATCCCCGGCGTGGAATTCCTCATCTTCGACAAATCAGCCGGTTGGCGCGGATTTGCGGCGCTGCGCCGGCATCTGTCCGGTCGCCGTTTCGATGCGCTTCTGCACCTGCAAGTCGCCTTGCGCGCGAACCTGGTCAGCGCGCTGGTACGCGCCGACCTGCGCATCGGCTACGACCAAGCACGATCGAAGGATATGCACGGCCTGTTCGTGAACACCCGAATCGCGCCGCGCAACGGCGAGCACGTGCTGGATGCGATGGCGAGCTTTCTCGAACCGCTCGGCCTGCGCCAAACCCGCGTCGAATGGAATATTCCTGTCCCCGACTCCGCACAGGAATTCGCAGCCACACATCTGCCCGGCGACGCATCGACACTGCTCGTCAGTCCCTGCTCCAGCCATCGCGTCCGCAACTGGTTGCCCGAACGCTACGCCGCCGTGATGGATCATGCCGCGATGCGCGGTTGGCGGGTCGTGCTGTGCGGCAGCCCGAGTGCGTACGAGCGCGAATTCGGCGACGCGATTCTCGCAGCCTGCGCGCGCAAACCGCTTGACCTGATCGGCAAGGATACGCTCAAGCAATTTCTCGCCCTGTGCCAGCGCGCCAGCCTTGTGCTGACGCCGGACTCCGGCCCCATGCACATGGCCAATTCCGTCGGCACGAAAGTGCTTGGCCTGCATGCGGCAAGCAACCCGGACCGTTCGGGGCCTTATTCCGATCGCCGCTGGTGCGTGGACCGCTACGACGCGGCCGCACGCAAGTTTCGCGGCAAGCCGGCCGCGGAATTGCCGTGGGGAACGAAGCTGGAATTTCCGGGCGTGATGGAATTGATCGCCGTCGATGACGTGATCGAACGTTTCGAAACGTTCCGCAACAATCAGACCGGCGCCGCGCCGTAGTCTTGGTACGACTTTTCCTCAACCAGCTTCGAGCCCAGCTTGAGGTTGATCTCGCGCTTGACCGCGGCGCGCTTGTCGTTGGTGAAGTACACCGAACGCGCCAACTCGATGAAACGTGCATCGAACGCCTGCGCCTTTTCCTTGA
>JAFEFD010000601.1 GCA_018240765.1 Pseudomonadota bacterium
GCGTGGGCGTGATGTTTTACCTGCTTCTGGCCTTGCGCACCCGGCTGCGTGCGTCCGGGCGATTCATTGCGGCCGCGGAGCCGGATCTGTCGATGCTGCTGGATCTGGTCGCGCTCGGCACGGTTGCCGATCTCGTACCATTGGATCGCAACAATCGCATCCTCGTCGAGGCGGGGCTCAGGCGCATCCGTGCCGGTCGCGCCTGTGCGGGGATCGCCGCGCTGTTCACGGCCGGACGGCGCGATATCGCGCGCGCCGTCGCCAGCGATCTGGGCTTTGCCGTCGGGCCGCGCCTCAACGCGGCGGGGCGGCTTGAAGACATGACGCTCGGCATCGAATGCCTGCTGACGGACGACGCTGGCCGAGCTGCCGATTTGGCGGAAGCGCTTTCCACGATCAACGCCGAACGGCGCGAATTGCAGGACGGCATGACCGCGCAGGCGCAAGCCGAGGTGGACAAGTGGATTTCCAGGCATGGCGCGAATGGCCTGCCGCACGGCGTCGTGCTGTTCGATCCGGATTGGCACCATGGCGTGGTCGGCCTGGTCGCGTCGAAACTCAAGGAATCGCTGCATCGGCCCGTGATTGCCTGCGCACCGGCGGGTGAGCACGGCGATGAAGTCAAGGCGTCGGGTCGCTCGATACCCGGATTCCATCTGCGCGACGCACTTGCCGAAGTGGATGCGCGCCATCCAGGCCTGATACAACGTTTCGGCGGTCACGCCATGGCCGCCGGAATGAGCTTGAATCGCGCCGATCTGCAAACTTTCGGCGCGGCATTCGATGCGGTCGCGCGTGAACGTCTGGCGCCGGAAATGCTCGACGCGATCATGCTCACCGACGGCGAACTCGATGTCGCCGATCTTTCGCTGGAGCTGGCGCAGCTGTTGCGTTATGCCGGACCGTGGGGTCAGGCGTTTCCCGAACCCGTGTTCGACGACGAATTCACGGTCGAGTCGTGGAAGGTCGTCGGCGAGCGGCACATCAAGCTCAAACTGCATCATCGTGATCGTGACGTCTTGATTGATGCCATCGCATTCAACGGCTACGTCGGCGCAGCGCCGCCAGCGCGTCTGCGAGCGGCGTTTCAACTCGACGTCAACGAATGGAACGGTGCACAATCGTTGCAATTGCTGATACTCCACATGGAAAGCGCATGAACCCGTCGCAAACCGAGCGCACATTCCGGCTGCGCGAGAACTACCCGGTGTTGTTTCTCGCCGCCGCCTTGTTCGTCGTGCACCTGCTGTGCAATGGCCATTACGGATTTCATCGCGACGAGCTGCAGGTGCTCGACGATGCGCGCCATCTGGCGTGGGGATTTGTCGCGTATCCGCCCCTGACGGCATTCCTCGGGCGCATCGAGCTGGTGTTGTTCGGAACCTCGCTGACCGGGTTCCGGTTTTTCTCCGCTCTGGCGCAGTGCATCGCCGTGGTATTGGCCGGGTTGATCGCCGGTGAGTTGGGCGGCAACAGCCGCGCACGTTTCGTTGCGGCCCTGGCCACGGCCTGCATGCCGTTCACGCTGCTGGAGGGCAGCGAGTTCATGTACGTGTCCTTCGATTTCCTGTGGTGGGTGCTGCTGGCGTGGCTGCTGCTGCGCCTGATCAACACCGGCAATCCGCGTTGGTGGCTTGCGATCGGCGCGGTGATAGGTCTTGGCATGCTCACGCGCTATACGATCGGTTTCTGCGTCGCGGGCCTGGTGGCCGGTGTCCTTGCCACACGCATGCGCGCGCAGTTGCGCAGGCCATGGTTGTGGGCCGGCGTCGCGCTTTCGCTGCTGCTTTTCCTGCCGAATTTCCTGTGGCAGGCGCAGCACGATTTCGTGTATCTCGATTTCGTCCAGCACATCCATGAGCGCGACATCCGCTGGGGACGCACCAACGGGTATTTTCCGGATCAGCTGTATGGAAATGCCAGCCTGTTCACTTTGCCGTTATGGGTGGCGGGGCTGTGGTTCGTGACGATGGGGCGCGACGGCGTTCGCTACCGGATCGTGGCCTTCCTGTATCTGGTGCCGCTGGTCCTGTTCGCGGCCGCGCGCGGCCGCGGCTATTACCTGGCGCCCGCGTATCCGATGTTGCTGGCCGCCGGTGCGGTCGCGTGCGAGCGCTGGTTTGCCGGAATGCGCCCGTTGCGCGTACGTGCGATGCACGCGGCGCAGTGGTTGCTGCTTGCGGCCGCGGGCATAACCGGTGCCGCGGTTGCGCTGCCTCTGGCGCCAGTGAATTCCTTCGGCTGGCGCATCAGCCGGGCCGCACACGACGATTTTGCCGAACAGATCGGTTGGCAGGAATTCGTTCAGCGCGTAGCGCAGATCTACCACTCGTTGCCAGCGGACGAACGCGCACGCACGGCGATCCTGGCCAACAACTACGGCGAAGCCGGCGCCATCGACCTGTACGGCCCTGCGCTTGGCCTGCCACCGGCGATCAGCCGCACCAATTCCTACTGGTATCGCGGCTACGGAAATCCGCCGCCGACCACGGTTATCGAGCTCGGTAATACGGCGGAAGGCGAAAGCGAATCCGTCGCGAAATGCACATCGTACGGCCGCTTTCGCAACCGCGAGGGCGTCGACAACGAAGAATCGGCATCCGGTTACGAAATCTTCGTCTGCCGCGATATCCCGCCTAAGTGGAAGGAAATCTGGGGCGCCAAGCCAAGATTCGGCTGACCTTGCACACGCACGGCACGTTATAATCGTGCACTTTGCATCTGCCATAAAAACCATGATCGAGACCAATCCGATTACCCACCGTATCGCCGACCTCTCCGGCCGACTCGCGTCGTTACGGGGGTATCTTTGACTACGACACCAAGCGCGAGCGCCTGGAAGAGGTAAGCCGCGAACTGGAAAATCCCAACATCTGGGACAACCCCGAGCGCGCGCAACAGCTTGGCCGCGAACGTGCCCAGCTCGACAAGATCGTCAACGGCATCAAGACCCTTACCGAGGGCCTGAGCGGTGCCGACGAGTTGCTTCAGCTCGCTGCCGCGGAGAACGACGAAGGCACGGCGCAGGCGGTTTCAGCCGACGTGGATTCGCTCGCCGTGAAAGTCGAGGCGCTGGAGTTCCAGCGCATGTTCTCCGGCAAGATGGATTCGCACAACGCATTCGTGGATGTGCAGGCCGGCGCCGGTGGCACCGAAGCACAGGATTGGGCAGAAATCCTGCTGCGCATGTATCTGCGCTGGGCCGAGGCGCGCGGCTGGAAAACCGAATTGCTGGAAGTCTCGGCGGGCGAAGTGGCCGGCATCAAGAGTGCCACGTTCCGCGTCGAAGGCGATTACGCCTATGGCTGGCTCAAGACCGAGATCGGCGTGCATCGCCTGGTGCGCAAATCGCCGTTCGATTCGGACAACCGCCGCCATACATCGTTCTCATCGATCTTCGTCTCGCCGGAAGTCGATGACGACATCGATATTTCGATCAACCCGGCGGATCTGAAAACCGATGTGTATCGATCCTCTGGTGCCGGTGGCCAGCACGTCAACAAGACCGAATCCGCCGTGCGCATCACCCATGTGCCGAGTGGCATCGTCGTCGCCTGCCAGACCGAGCGCAGCCAGCACGCCAACCGCGATCGCGCGATGAAGATGTTGAAAGCCAAGTTGTACGAGATGGAAATCCAGAAACGCAATGCGGAAAAAGACAAACTCGAAGCCACGAAATCCGATATCGGATGGGGCAGCCAGATCCGCAACTACGTGCTCGATCAATCGCGGATCAAGGACCTGCGCACCGGCATCGAGCGCACGGATACGCAGAAAGTGCTCGATGGCGATCTGGACGGATTCATCGAGGCCAGCCTGAAAGCGGGGCTTGAAGCGGGCGCAAAGCGCATCGACGCATAACGGAAAAGATGAGATGACAGACGAAAACCTGCCGGAAGAAGAAAACAAGCCTGATGCCAATAGGCTCGTTGCCGAGCGCCGTGAAAAACTGCGCGCACTGCGCGCACATGGCATCGCATTTCCAAATGATTTCCATCCGGATGCGTTCGCGGACGATTTGCAGCACGAGTTCGACGGCAAGGATGCGGCGGCCATCGAAGCCGCCGCGCGCCGCGTGAAGGTCGCCGGCCGCATGTTGCTCAAGCGCGGGCAGGGCAAGGTCAGCTTCGTGCAGATCCAGGACATGACTGGGCGCATCCAGTTGTTCGTCCAGGCCAATGCGATCGGCGACGCCTACGAGGCATTCAAGGGCTGGGATGTCGGCGACATCGTCGGCGCGGAAGGCCCGCTGATGCGCACCAAGACCGGCGAGCTGTCGGTGAAGGTCGAATCGCTGCGCCTGTTGACCAAGTCGCTGCGGCCGCTGCCGGACAAGTGGCATGGGTTGGCCGACGTCGAACAGCGCTATCGCCAACGCTATGTCGATCTGATCGTAACGCCCGAGGCGCGGCGCGCGTTCGAGCTGCGCTCGCGCGCAATCGGATTCATCCGGCAGTGGATGGAAGCCGCGCCACGGCGCTTCATGGAAGTGGAAACGCCGATGATGCACGTCATTCCCGGCGGCGCCACGGCGCGGCCGTTCAAGACCCATCACAACGCGCTGGACATCGATTTGTACTTGCGCGTGGCTCCGGAGTTGTACCTGAAGCGCCTCGTGGTCGGCGGTTTCGAGCGCGTATACGAGATCAACCGCAATTTCCGCAACGAGGGCGTCTCGACGCGGCACAACCCCGAGTTCACCATGCTCGAGTCGTACCAGGCCTATGCCACCTACATCGAGGTGATGGACCTCACCGAAGGCATGATCCGCGAAACCGCCAAGGCCACGCTCGGCAAGACGGTGCTGACATGGGAAGGTCGCGACATCGACGTCGGCGCACCATTCCGGCGCTGGCGCATGGATGAAGCGGTACTGGAACACAATCCGGAAATCCGCCGTGAAGATATACGAGATATCGCAGCACTGCGCGCCCACTGCGCGCGCCTGAAGATTCCGGTCAAGCCGGGGCAGGGCTGGGGCAAGCTGGTGTTCGCGATCTTCGAGCACACGGTCGAACACACCCTGATCCAGCCGACTTTCATTACCGCACATCCGACCGAGGTCTCACCGCTCGCTCGCGCGAACGACGCCGACCCGGAAGTCACCGACCGTTTCGAATTGTTCATCGGCGGCAAGGAAATCGCGAACGGGTTTTCCGAGTTGAACGACCCGGAAGACCAGGCCGCGCGCTTCCGCGCCCAGGTCGAAGCCAAGGACTCGGGCGACGACGAAGCGATGCACTTCGACGCCGATTACATCCGCGCACTGGAAGTCGGCCTGCCGCCGACTGGAGGCCTTGGTGTCGGCATCGACCGGCTGGTGATGCTGCTCGCAGATGTGCCGTCGATCCGTGATGTGTTGCTGTTTCCCTACATGCGACCGGAATGCTGAAAACAACCTATCTTTCCGCTATTTGCCAGACAATTGTGATAGGCTTTGGGAACTAGCGGAGACGTCCTGACGTGAACGTACTCATCGTCGACGATCAGCAATCGGCCCGCACCATGTTGCGGCGCGTGGTCGAAAAGATCACGCCGGACATCGTCGTGACCGACTTCGAGGATCCGATCGAGGCCTTGGGTTGGTCCGAACGCAACAAGATCGATCTGCTCCTGCTCGACTACCGCATGCCCGGCATGGACGGCCTTGAGTTTGCGCGGCAGTTCCGGCGCCCGCTGGTCAAGCGCGACGTGCCGATCGTGCTGGTCAGCGTGGTCGGGGATGAGCCGATTAGGAAGGCGGCGCTGGAAGCTGGCGTAATCGACTTTCTGGTCAAGCCGGTGCGGATGCACGAATTGCGCTTGCGCTGTCACAACCTGCTTGCACTGCGTCGGCAAGGCGAAACGGTGAAGGAACGCGCGCATTCGCTCGAGCGCCAGGTCCTGGAAGGCTTGCGCGAAGTGGAAGAGCGCGAACGCGAGATGCTGTACCGGCTCGCGCGTGCCATCGAGTTCCGCGATTTCGGTACCGGCGCGCATCTGGTGCGCATGGCCCGTTTTGCCGGACTCATCGCCGAGGGCATGTACCTGTCGGATCACGAAGTGCGCATGCTCGAACTGGCGGCGCCGTTGCACGACATCGGCAAGATCGGCGTGCCGGATGCGATCCTGCTCAAGCGCGGCCACTTGAGCGACGAAGAGATGGCGGTGATGCGCAAGCATCCGCAGATCGGCTACGAGATCCTGCGCGACAGCCAGAGTCGATTCGTGCAACTTGGGGCCACGGTGGCGTTGCGCCACCACGAGCGCTGGGATGGCAGCGGTTACCCCGATGGCTTGAGCGGCGCAGAAATTCCCATTGCCGCACGCATCGTCGCTGTAGCTGACGTGTTCGATGCGCTGATTTCCGAACGCCCCTACAAACCGGCATGGCCGCATGAGCAGGCGGTGGCATATGTGCAGCAATTCAGCGGCTCGTTGTTCGACCCGGCCTGCGTCGAGGCGTTGTTTCGCGACATGCACCAGGTGCGCATGATCGAGCAGATCAGGCTGACGCCGCCACCGCAACTGGAACCCTGACGCGCCCCCGGTCATGCGCGCGCTGTGGCACAAGCTGCAATCCCGTTTTCGCCAGCGGCAGGATAGCGAACACGAACAGGCGTTGGTGCGCATGGTCATCGCCATGCTCATCCTTGTGTATCTGTTCGGCGAATTCGCCGTGACTTCCGTGAGCGCGCGCGAAAGCGGACTGCTTTGGGCATGTTGCGCGCTTCTGCTCGAAACGATACTGGGATTGGGCCTGGTGCTGGCCATCGCGATCCACCCGGCGCCGAGCAATACGCGGCGCATCATCGGGATGTTTGCCGATTACGCGACCCTGGCGGCGATGATGCTGCTCTATGACCGTGCGCTGGCGCCGCTGTACATCGTGTTTCTCTGGGTCACGGTCGGCAATGGTTTGCGTTACGGTCCGCAATTTCTGGCAGCGGCGACCACGCTGGCATTTGCCGCTTTCACCCTGGTTATCGCCAACAGCGCCTACTGGGCATTGAATCGACCGCTGGGCCTGGGATTGCTCGCCGGCATCATTGCGATACCGGCCTACCTGTCGACCCTGCTGCGCGAACTGACTCGCGCCAGCAACGAGGCGCGTCGCGCGAATGCCGCCAAGAGCCGTTTCCTGGCCAACATGAGCCACGAATTCCGTACTCCGCTAAACGGTATCGTTGGCATGTCCGAGTTGCTGGTGACGACGAAGCTCTCGTCCGAGCAACGCGAATGCGCCGAAGTCATTCAGACTTCCTCGCGGACGCTGCTCGGCCTGATCGAAGATGTGCTGGATATATCCGCGATCGAGGCCGGAAAGTTGCATCGCGTGGACGCGCCATTCAGTCTACGCCAGCTTGTGCATGGGATCCGCGTGATTCTGCAACCGGTCGCGAATGCGAAATTCATCGGCCTTGATTATGCGATTGCCGACACGGTGCCCGACGAGCTGATCGGCGACTCGCAACATTTGCGCCAGATCCTGGTGAATCTGTTGGGCAACGCGGTCAAGTTCACCGAGCACGGGCGCGTGTGGATGGAAGTCTCGACGCAGCCTGCCGCAGGCGCCGGGACATGCCTGCGCTTTTCAATCCGCGATACCGGCATCGGGATTCCGGCCGAGACCCAGCAGCGGATTTTCCGTCCATTCGAACAGGGCGATTCCAGCCAGTCACGCCGTTTCGGCGGTACGGGTCTGGGCACCACCATCGCCAAGTCTCTCACCGAGCTTCTGGGCGGGCGCATCGGATTCGAAAGCGAGGAGGGTGTCGGCTCGCATTTCTGGCTGGATCTGCCGTTCGCGCTGCAACCAGCCGCAGAGCCCGCAAGACCCGCGCTCGCGACGTCGCCGAACGTCATCGCATTCGACGATCCCTTCGTCCGCCATCGTGCGCGTGTGCGCCCGATGCGCCTGTTGCTGGGTGATGATCAATCCGCGAACCTGTTGGTCCTGCAGCGATTGCTGGAAAAGGCCGGACACAGCACGCAACTTGCCCACAACGGCGAAGAAGTGCTGGTGGCGATGGAAAATGCAGCATTCGATGCCGTCATCATCGACCTGCACATGCCCTCGATCAGCGGACTCGACGTCATCAAGCAGGCACGCGTCATGGAAGCCGGCAGACCGCGCACCGCATTCATCGTGCTCAGCGCCGACGCGACCATCGACGCGATCCGCTCCAGTCAGGCGGCTGGCGCCAGCGCATTCCTGACCAAGCCGGTGGCGGCGCATTCGCTGCTCGACGCCCTCGCCGACGCCGCCGGCGGCAACGCGCAGACGCTTTCCGAGCCGTATTCCGGCTCGACTCAACGGCAAGAGGAATTGATTGCGCGCGCCACTCTTGAGGAACTGGGTGACGTGAAGCTCGACAACGATTTCATGCAGTTGTTCGCAAGTGAATGCATGCGCGACGCGGCCAAGTGCATTTGCGACCTCGACGTGCACGGCGCGGGCGGTGACTGGGACCGGTACCGCGATGCCTGCCATGCGCTCAAGGGCGTGGCCGCGAACGTTGGCGCCGCGAAGCTGGCAGCATCCGCGTCGGATGCGATGAGGCTGCCGAACTGGCAATTGACGCGCGAATGGCGCAGCCGCGCAAAAAACTTGCGCGAGCAACTCGATGCCACCCGCACCGCCCTGCAGCAGGCATTGCACGACCTCGCTGCCGGCAAGGACAGCGAAGAATCGAGCAACTGACGATTATCCTGCGTTAGCCATCGGGATCGGCGCTTCGACGTCGAGATTCGATTTTTGCGGGCGGCGCAATTGCGCCCGGACCAGGCGTTCCATCGTGCGCAGCGATTTGTCGCCCAATTGCAATGCCGTATCCACCCAGATTTCGGTCACCGTCATCAACTCTTCGAAACTGACCGGATGACAGGCCGTTTGCACGCGATCCATCGCCAGACGTGCATGGCCGATACGCCGGTTGCGAGTGATCAGGTCGTGCACCGCGGCTACGCCCTCACCACGCGGAACCAGGATATCGACGACTCCCAGCTTGTGCAGCTCGTCGCTCGAATAGATGTTGCCATCGAGCATCATGTGTTCGGCCTGCGTGGGCGAGATGCGCTTGCGCAGGAACGAATATGCGCCCATGCCGGGGAACAGGTCGAACAGCACTTCGGGGAAGCCCATGCCAACGCCGCTTTCGGCGACGATGGTCTGGCAGCACAGCGCCGATTCGAACCCTCCGCCGAGCGCGTCGCCTTGCACCAGTGCAATGGTGTGGGCGTCTTCGTTCAAATGCCGGTAAAAGCCATAGGCGACTTCCACGCATTGGCGTGCGTACGCCATCAGCCGGTTGCGATCGTTCGCGCGAATCAGGCGGCAAAACAGTTCCAGGTCGCCGCCCAGATTGAAAACGTCCGCTGCGGACGCGAGCACGACATGCTGGATCACGTGCGGGTTGGCGGCATTGCGCAAGGGTCGGCGCAGCGCCTCGGCCGTGCGCAACTGAAAATCACGAAGTTCCTTGAGCAAGAGCGTCGAGAAACATGGCCGGTAGGCGCTGTCGTGCGGATAACGCCGCACATGCATCTGGCACCAATAGGCGCCATTTGATGCGTCTTCCCAGGCGTTCAGCGTGCTGTAGTGCGAGTCGTTGTGGATCGCTTCGAAGGCAGGCATAAGTACCCCTTGTGGACAGGTTTGCCACGCAGTGGACCGTCTGCATGCGTGGCCGGTTGCCCATGCCCCTGTGCACGATCGAGCGCAGCGAGTGTAGCACTGCGTTAGGCGACGGGTAGTATCATGGTGTGGCGTGTTTGTCCGGACGTTTATCCGGCTGGACGGCGAATTTTCGGTAGAGCGATTTCGTGGGTTATGCCCGGAGCAAAGTTCGCCTGAGCGAGTGGGTAAAGGTAGAATCCGGTCGTTGGATCAGGGGGTTGTTGCATGACATATCAACGCAGCGGCAGTGGTTCAAGGCCGGCGCGAATGCGAATTCGTTCCGCCGCGATGATGATTCGCGGCGCGGATGCATGGTCGACGGAAATCGCCGATATCTCGGCAACGGGAGTCTTGCTCGTGCGTCCGGAAAACTGGCAGGGAAACCCCGGCGACTTGTATGCACTCGACATGATCGTCGGCGAGGAACTCAACATCCACGTCGAAGCGACCGTGGCGCGCATCACCACGAATCACCTGGGTTTTGCCTACGCGCGCATTCCGCCGGACAAGGAAGTCCCTCTGTGGAATCTTCTCGGCGGTTACGCGGACAAGATCGAACCGTTCGACGACTAGCCGGCCGGTTTTACCGGATCGCGCAATTCGCGGCGCAGGATCTTGCCGACATTCGACTTTGGCAATGCGTCCCGGAATTCGATGACCTTCGGCAATTTGTAACCGGTCAGGTTTTCCCTGGCATACGCGCGGATCGTCTCCGCGGTAAGGTTCGGATCCTTGCGTACCACCACGATCTTCACCGCCTCGCCGGATTTCTCGTCGGGTATGCCGACCGCGGCCGCTTCAAGCACGCCGGGACACTGGGCGACGACGTCTTCGATCTCGTTCGGGTACACGTTGAATCCGGACACCAGGATCATGTCCTTCTTGCGGTCGACGATGTAGAAGTAGCCATTGCCGTCCATGCGCGCCACGTCACCGGTGTACAGCCAGCCGTCGTCATCGAGGACCTTGGCGGTTTCGTCGGGACGTTGCCAGTAACCCTTCATGACTTGCGGGCCGCGCACGCACAGTTCGCCGACCTGGCCTTCGGGCAACACGTTCTTGTCGTCATCGCGGATGCTTACGTCGGTCGATGGAATCGGCATGCCGATCGAGCCGTTGTACTCGGGCAGGTCCAGCGGATTCATGCACGCGGCCGGCGATGTTTCGGTCAATCCGTACGCTTCGACCAGGGTGACGCCGGTGACTTTTTTCCAGCGTTCGGCGACGCTGCGTTGCACCGCCGTGCCGCCGCCGAGGGTCAGGTGCAAGGCGGAAAAATCCACCTTGTCGAATCCCGGCGTATTGAGCAGGCCGTTGAACAGCGTGTTGACGCCGGTGATCGCGGTCATGCGGATGCCACGCAGGATCTTGACGAAGCCGGGCATGTCGCGCGGGTTGGTGACGAGATGGTTCAATCCGCCGAATTTCATGAAAACAAGGCAGTTCGCGGTCAGCGCGAAGATATGGTAGAGCGGGATCGCGGTGACGATGACTTCCTCGCCTTCGCGAACGTCGCGGTCGATCCAGGCCGAGGCCTGCTGCATGTTGGCGACGAGGTTGCCGTGCGTGAGCATGGCGCCCTTGGCCACGCCGGTGGTGCCGCCGGTGTATTGCAGGAAGGCGATGTCAGCGTGGCCGAGGTCGATTTTCGGCGGCGTCGAGCGCGCGCCGCGCGCAAGCACGGTCTTGAAGCGCACGGCGTGGTCGATGCGATAGGCCGGCACCATCTTCTTGATGTGCTTGATCACGAAATTGACCAGTGCGGATTTCGGTGCGGCGAGCAGATCGCCGATGCCGGTGGTGATCACGTGCCGGACCGGTGTATCGTGCAGCACTTCGGCCAGTGTGGCGGCGAAGTTGTCGAGCACAACGATTGCGCTGACGCCGGCGTCGTGCAGCTGATGGCGCAACTCGCGCGCGGTGTACAGCGGATTGGTGTTGACCACGGTAAGTCCGGCGCGCAGCGCGCCGAAAATCGCGACCGGATATTGCAGGACGTTCGGCAGCATGATCGCGACGCGGTCGCCGCGCGCGAGCTTGAGGTCATTGAGCAGATAGGCCGCGAAACGGCGGCTGAGCCGGTCGATATCGGCGTAGGTCAGCGTGCGTCCCATGTTCGCAAACGCCGGTCGGTGGGCGAAGCGATCGCATGCGGTTTCCAGTACCTGGGCAATGGAACGGAACTGGTCGATGTCGATTTGCGCGGGCACGCCCGCCGGATAGTGCGCCAACCAGGGCCGTTCTTGATTGTTCATGGTGCACAATTCCCCGGTGTCGATGTAGGCCGGATTTGACCATGCTCGCCCGAGTCCGGCAAGCTGCACTGCGGGGCGTTTCGACCGGGGTGCAACATGCACGGCATGAAATGGATGTGTCTCACTCTGGCGATGCTGGCCATCGCTGGGTGCCATCGCACTCCGGATGAGCAACGCATCCGCGACACCGTCGTCGCGATGCAGGCTGCGCTGGAAGCGCGCGATCCGCGATCCTTCATCAGCCATGTCAGCGCGGATTTCACCGGCAACGATGGTCAGGTCGACCGCAATGGCCTGCACAACCTGTTGCGCGCGCAAGTGCTGCGCAACGAATCCATCGGCGTGACGCTCGGGCCCATCGACGTCGAATTGCAAGGCGACCGCGCGACCGTGCGCGTCAGCGCGACTTTCACCGGCGGCTCGGGCGGATTGCTGCCCGAGCGCGGATCGATTTACTCGATCAGCAGTGGTTGGAAACGCGAGGGCGGCGAGTGGCGTTGCTACAACGCCGCCTGGCAGCAGAAGCTCTAGGCGGCTTTCGCGCCCGCGAGCTGGCGCAACACGTAGGGCAGGATCCCGCCGTGTCGGTAGTACTCGACTTCCTTCGGCGTAAGCAGGAGTACGCGCGCCTTGAATTTCTTCTCGCCCGCCGAACCCTTGGCGATGATGTCGATTTCCCTTGCGTCGCCATCGTCAAGGCCGGCGATGTCAAACACTTCATCGCCCTTGAGGCCGATCGTCTGCGCATTCTGGCCATCCAGGAACTGCAATGGCAGCACGCCCATGCCGACCAGGTTGGAGCGGTGTATGCGTTCGAAACTCTCGGCGATCACTGCCTTGACGCCCAGCAGCAAGGTGCCCTTGGCCGCCCAGTCGCGCGAGGAGCCGGTGCCATATTCCTTGCCGGCGATCACGACCAGCGGCACGTTTTCTTTCTTGTACAGCATCGCTGCATCGTAGATCGGCAGTTTGGCGCCATCCGGATAGTGCAGGGTGTTGCCGCCTTCCTCGCCGCCGAGCATCAGGTTCTTGATGCGGATATTGGCGAAGGTGCCGCGCACCATTACGTCGTCGTTGCCGCGGCGCGAACCGTAGGAATTGAAATCAGCCTTGGTAACGCCGCGGCCCTGCAGAAATTGTCCGGCTGGCGAAGTCGCCTTGATGTTGCCAGCGGGCGAGATGTGGTCGGTCGTGATCGAATCGCCGAACAGGCCGAGGCAGCGCGCGCCACGGATATCCGCGACGCGACCCGGCTGCATGGTCATGCCGTCGAAATACGGCGGGTTCTTGATATAGGTGGACTTCGCGTCCCAGCCGTAGCGTTCGCCCTGCGGTGCGTCGATGCCGTTCCAGCGGTCGTCGCCCTTGAATACGTCAGCATAATTGTGCTTGAACATGTCGGGGCCGATCGTGCGTGCGACCAGATCGCCGATTTCCTTGTTCGATGGCCAAATGTCCTTCAGGTACACCGGCTTGCCGTCGCTGCCCTTGCCGAGTGGTTCGCGGCTGAGGTCGATGTCGATCGTGCCGGCGATTGCGAACGCGACGACCAGCGGCGGCGACGCAAGGTAATTCATCTTCACTTCGGAATGGATGCGGCCCTCGAAGTTGCGGTTGCCGGACAACACCGATGCGACCGCATAATCGTTGTCGACGATGCGCTTGCTGATGTCTTCGGGCAGGGGGCCGGAGTTGCCGATGCAGGTCGTGCAGCCGTAGCCGACGAGGAAGAAACCCATGTCCTGCAGGTCCTTCATCAGGCCAGTCTTTTCCAGATAATCGGTGACGACTTTCGAGCCCGGCGCGAGCGAGGTCTTGACCCAGGGCTGCGGCTTGAGACCGCGCGCGGCCGCATTGCGCGCGACCAGCCCGGCGCCGATCATCACGGCCGGATTGGAAGTATTCGTGCACGAGGTGATGGCTGCGATCACGACCGAGCCATCGCCCAGGTCGCAATGGCGCTCATCGGGGCACGCGGGCGGCGAGGATTCGGCCTGGCTGGCCGCCGTTCCGACCGCGGTGCTGCCGCCTTCGTTCATGAAACGCGCCTTGGCCTTGTCGGTCATGCCGTTGCCGAGCGCCTGCATGGCGGACTTGTAGCTGGCGGGCATGTCCTGCAGCAGCACGCGGTCCTGCGGGCGCTTGGGTCCGGCCAACGATGGGCGGACATCTGCCATGTTCAATTCCAGCGCGGACGAATATTCCGGGTGCGGTGAATCCGGCGCATGCCACAGGCCCTGCTCCTTCGCGTACGCTTCGACCAGGCGGATATGGCCCTCGTCGCGGCCGGACAGGCGCAGGTAATTGAGCGCCTCGGCGTCGATCGGGAAGATGCCGCAGGTTGCGCCATATTCGGGCGCCATATTGCCGATCGTCGCGCGATCGGCC
>JAFEFD010000602.1 GCA_018240765.1 Pseudomonadota bacterium
ACGACGCATTGAACCTGATTGCGCAAGCCGCCGATGGCGACGTGCGCCGCGCGCTGACCCTGCTCGAAATCGCCGCCGATGTGGCACATGATGGTGTGATTGACGAGACGACGTTGTCGCAAGTCCTTGCCGACCGCACACGCCGTTTCGACAAGGGCGGTGAGCAGTTCTACGACCAGATATCCGCGCTGCACAAGTCGGTACGTTCATCCGATCCCGACGCTGCGCTGTATTGGTGCATGCGCATGCTCGACGGCGGCGTCGACCCGGCGTATCTGGCGCGCCGACTCGTGCGCATGGCGATCGAAGATATTGGCCTTGCGGATCCGCGCGCATTGACACTGGCGCTGGAAGCCTGGGATACGTTTGATCGGCTCGGTTCGCCCGAAGGCGAACTCGCGCTGGCCGAATGCGCGATATTTCTCGCGATCGCGGCGAAAAGCAACGCCGCCTACGCCGCGTTCGGCGAAGTGAAGGGATTGATCGCGGAAACCGGAACGCTCGACGTGCCCATGCACCTGCGCAATGCGCCGACCAAACTGATGAAGGGACTTGGCTACGGCAAGGGCTACCAATACGACCCCGACGTCGAGGGCGGCATCGCGTTCGATCAGCAATGTTTGCCGGATGCCCTGGTCGAACGCGAGTTTTACCAGCCGACGGATCGCGGGCTGGAAGCAAAAATTGCGGAGAAATTGAAAAGTATGCGCAGCGCACGAGCGAAGGCACGAAGAAAGGACGGCAAATGATCGCCGCCATCCGCAAACTCCCGCGCACGGTCTGGCTGCTTGGCATCATCAGCCTGACCAACGATGCCGCCAGCGACATGATCTATCCGCTCGTGCCGCTGTACCTGGCCAGCGTGCTGATGGCCGGGCCGAAGGCGCTCGGCATCATCGAAGGCATCGCCGAGGCGGTCAGCAGCCTGCTCAAACTTTTCGCCGGCGTGCTCGCCGACCGCACGCGTCACGTCAAATACTGGGTGTGGGCGGGATACGGCATCGCCGGATTTGCGCGGCCGTTGCTTGGCATCACCACGAGCTGGCTCGGCGTGCTGGTGTGCCGCTTTGCGGATCGCATCGGCAAGGGCCTGCGCTCGGCGCCGCGTGATGCGATGCTGGCGCAAAGTGTCGACGCGTCGCAACGCGGCCTGGCGTTCGGATTCCATCGCGCCATGGACAACTTCGGCGCGGTGATCGGGCCGCTCGTCGCGGCGGCGATGCTGGCGGCCGGCATGTCGCTGCGGCATGTGTTCCTGTGGGCCATCGTGCCGGGCGTCGTGGTGATCGTGCTGGCCATGTTCCTCAAGGATGTGCCGCGCGAGCCGGCGCAAAAACCGGTTGCCTTCTCGTGGACGCTGCGCGAATTTCCGCCCGCATTCCGTCGTTACCTCATCGTGCTTGCGCTGTTCACGCTGGGCAACTCCTCGAACATGTTCCTGCTCCTGCGTGCGCGCGATCTCGGCCTGCCGCAAGCGCAGGTGCCGATCCTGTGGGCGCTGACGTCATTGGTTGCGGCGTTGCTGTCCACGCCATTGTCGTCGCTGTCGGATCGGCTTGGCCGCACGCGCCTGATCGTTTCCGGCTGGATCGTCTATGCCATTTTCTATCTGATCCTTGGCATGCAGACCGACAACACCTGGGCGTTGTGGCCGATGTTTGCCGGTTACGGCGTATTTCTCGCCGCGACCGAAGGCGCGGAGAAAGCATTGGTTGCCGATCTCGTGCCGCGCGAATCTTCGGGCACCGCGTTCGGCTGGTACAACCTCGTGGTCGGATTGTTTTTGTTGCCGGCATCGGTCGTGTTCGGCTGGCTGTGGCAACTCGAATCGCCGCTGTTCGCATTCGGATTCGGCTCCGGCTGTGCGCTGGTCGCCGCGCTGTTGCTGAAGTTCTGGGTGGAGCCGGCACGCGCCACGGCGCAGTAGTCCGCGGGCCTGCGATATAATCGCACTTCTTTTTTCGTGGGTTCAGATCATGCTTGATCCGACACTCCTTCGCGGACAACTCGATGCTGTCGCCGAGCGTCTGGCGGCGCGCGGCTACGTCTTGCCCAAGGCGCAGATCGAGGCGCTGGAAGCTCGTCGCAAGGCCACGCAGACGCAGACCCAGGAACTGCAGAACCTGCGCAACACGCGTTCCAAGGCGATCGGCATGGCCAAAGGCAAGGGCGAGGATACGTCCGCGCTCATGGCCGAAGTCGCCGGCATCGGCGACCAGCTCAAGGCCAACGAACAAGCACTCTCCGATATCCAGGCGGAACTTTCCGCGATCACGCTCGGCATCCCGAATCTGGCCGATGCGTCGGTTCCGCAGGGCAAGGACGAGAGCGAAAACAAGGAGATCCACAAGTGGGGATCGCCGCGTCAGTTCGCTTTCGCCGTGAAGGATCACGTCGAGTTGGGCGCGCGGCATGGCTGGCTGGACGGCGAAGTCGCGGCAAAATTGTCCGGCGCGCGCTTCACGGTGCTGCGTGGCAGTCTTGCACGCCTGCATCGCGCGCTCGCGCAGTTCATGCTTGATCTGCACACGCAAGAACACGGGCATCTGGAATGCAACGTGCCGGTGATCGTCAATGCGGAGAGTCTGTTCGGCACCAGCCAGTTGCCGAAGTTCGAGGAAGACATGTTCGCCACGCAGCTCGGCGAACACCGGCGCTACCTGATTTCGACCTCGGAAATTTCGCTGACGAATCTGGTTCGCGACGAGATCGTCGACGCCGAGACGCTGCCGAGCCGCCTGACTGCGCATTCGCTGTGTTTCCGTGCCGAAGCCGGCGCCGCCGGGCGCGACACGCGCGGCATGATCCGCCAGCATCAGTTCGAAAAGGTCGAACTGGTGACGATTTCCAAACCAGCAGAGAGCTACGCCGAGCACGAGCGCATGACGCGCTGCGCGGAAGTCGTGCTGGAAAAACTCGAACTGCCGTATCGCCGCGTGCTGCTGTGCACCGGCGACATGGGATTTGCCGCCGCCAAGACCTATGACCTGGAAGTCTGGTTGCCGTCGCAGAACACGTATCGCGAGATTTCCTCGTGCTCGAACTGCACCGACTTCCAGGCGCGGCGCATGCAGGCGCGCTGGCGCAACCCGGAAACCGGCAAGCCCGAGCTCGTGCATACGCTCAACGGTTCCGGCGTCGCCGTCGGCCGCGCCCTCATCGCCGTGATGGAAAATTACCAGAACGCGGACGGGTCGATCACGGTTCCCCAAGCATTGCGATCGTACATGTCTGGTGCGGACAGGATCGCGTAGTTCGTCATGGAGAGGTGGCCGAGCGGTTTAAGGCACCGGTCTTGACTGTGAAGGCAGGATGCCGAAACGAACATCGGCATAACCGATGGCCCGAAGGGCGAAGGGCAGGATGCCCTGAGTAAAACCGGCAGTAAGATGTAAAAATGGAAGCGTGGCCGAGCGGTTTAAGGCACCGGTCTTGAAAACCGGCAGAGGTGAAAGCCTCTCGTGAGTTCGAATCTCACCGCTTCCGCCATCCCACCCTCTCCGCCACCGCTTGCCTCGACGTCCGCATCGCGCTAGGTTGTCCGCGGGGAAATATGGGGGAAGGTGATGATCCGCATCGTGCTGGTGGACGATCACGCGCTCGTGCGCACCGGATTGCGCATGATCCTGGAAAAGCAGCCGGACCTGGAAATCGCCGGTGAGGCGGAGGACGGCGAGCGTGGACTCGCGCTGATCAGGCAAACCAAACCGGATGTCGCGCTGGTCGATGTGCACATGCCCGGCGTGTCCGGCATCGAGGTGACCGAACGCGTGCGCCGTTTGAAACTCGCCACGCGCATCGTCATCCTGACCATCGTGGACGAAGCGCCGTTCCCGAAGCGTTTGCTTGATGCCGGGGCGAGTGGTTATCTGACCAAGAGTTGTCCGGCCGATGAGCTGGTCAGGGCGGTGCGCAAGGTCGCCGATGGTCAGCGTTACCTTGGCGGCGATATCGCGCAACAACTCGCTTTGGCAACGATGGATGGCGACGCGTCGCCGTTCGAGGATCTGTCCGCGCGCGAACTCGAAGTGGCGATGATGCTGGCGCAGGGCAGGGCCGCGAAACTCATCGCCACGCATCTGCACCTGAGCGAAAAAACGATCGCGACCTACAAGGCGCGGCTGTTCGAGAAACTCGGCATCGACAACGTCGTGGCGCTGGCGCATCTGGCCAGCGCGCACGGCATCCTGCAAAAGGCCTGAGCCCGCGTTCCGGCGGTCTCGCGACTGCCGGTTCCCGATGGATTACTGCTGCGGTTCTTCCGGTGGCTTTGGCGCAGGCGGCGTTTGCGTGGCCGGTGCTGCCGGTACGGGCTTTGGCGTCAGCACGATCGGTGGCGGCGCGAAACGCGGCGGAATCGGCAACGGCAATCCCGGCATCAGTACCGGCTGCTGCGGTAACGGACGTGGTGCTGAGGGCGCCACGGGTACAGGTACTGCCGGTTTGGGAGCCTCGGGTCTTGCAACCGCGGGCGCAACCGTGGCCGGGGCCGTTGCCGCTGGCGGAGTTGCTGGCGCAGTCGATGCTGCGGCGGGAGCGGGTACCGGCGGACGTGGCGCTACGACGGGCGCCGGGTTCGCAGGAGCAACCGCGGGCACGATGACCGGCCGTGCCGTTTCAAGTTGCGGTGCTGGTGTCGCAGGAACCGGCGCAACCGGCCGCGGCGCGGCGATTGGTGTCGGCGCTGGACTCGGGGCCGTGGATACTGTTGCGGGCGGCGGTGCCACTCGCGGCGGTGCCGGAGGAATCGCCGCACTCGGCGCGACCGGCGCAGCTTGAACCGGATCGGCTGGCATGGCAGGCGGCAGCAGGGGTTTCTGCTCCGGAATGGCGGATGCCAGGACAGCAGGCGCTGGAGTGCCTGGCGCTACCGGTATTGGCGTTGGAGCCGTGAACGGCGCTTTCGGTGCTTGCAGTGCGGGCTGTGCTGGCTGAGCCGGTGTGGACGATGTTGGGGATTGCGCTGCAGCCGCGGGTCGCGCAGGCGCAGGCGCAGGCATCGGCTGCGATGCGGTTGCGTTTGCGGGCGAGTGTGAATGCGTGGCCGAAGCAACTGGCTTTGCTTCATTCACTGGCACGCTTGTCTCTTCGGCATCCTCATCATCGAAGTCGAAAACAACCGGCTCGCCTGTGTGCATGGACTGGACTTCGGTTCCCGCTTCGTTCTTGCGACGACGACGGCCGCCGCGGCGACCACGTCGACGCGAACGCGCCTCGCCATCGATCGCCGAAGCCGCGTCATGCGGCGCTTGCGTTGGCGCGGTGTACGCACTTTCGGCGACGGCTTGGACAACCGGCGCGGGCGGCGCAACCGGTGACGCCTCGCGCTTCGGGCGCTCGGGCGTGGGCTGCGCCGGAGTTTGCGGCTTGCGCGGTTGCGCTTGCTGCGGATTCTGGCGGTGCGGTTCGGCGCGGACACTCTCGTTCTGCGGACGCGGCTCGCGGCGCTGTTGCTGCTTGTTGTCGCCACCACGCGGACGTTCGCGATCGCGCTGTCCACGCGAGTCGCCGCGTCGGCCATCGCGATTGTCATCGCGCCTTGGTTGTCCATTGCCGCGCGCGGGCTTGCCACGCGATGTTGCTGGAACTAGCTCGGCAAGCGTCTTTTCCGGCGCCGCAGGCTTGTGGAACCAGCTCATCATGCGCGCGAACAATCCGGGCGCGGCAGGAGCGGGCGCTTTCACTACCGGCGCAGGTGCTTCATGTACCGGCGCGGGGCTGCTGGGAACGATGCCGCTGACCGCGGGCTTTTCCGGCTCCGCGCCCGGCTTGGCGATCTGCGGCGGCGGCACGACCGTGTCCGGTGTCTTCCGCTCGTAACTGGGTTTCGCGTCCGTCGGCATTTCGGTTGCACGGATACGCTCGATATGAAAATGCGGGGTTTCAAGTTTGTCGTCGGCAACGACGATCACCGGCACGTCGTGGCGCGCCTCGATCTCGACGATGCTCTTGCGCTTTTCGTTGAGCAGGAAGTTCGCGACCATCGCCGGCACCTGCACGAGCACCTGGCCGGTCTTTTCCTTCATCGCCTGTTCTTCGACCAGACGCAGCACCGACAGGGACAGCGATTCGACGCTGCGCACGCGGCCGTGGCCTTCGCAGCGCGGGCACACGCTTTGCGTGGCTTCGCCCAGACTCGGGCGCAGGCGTTGGCGCGACATTTCCAGCAGGCCGAAGCGCGAAATCTTGCCGATCTGCACGCGTGCGCGGTCGTGACGCAGCGCGTCGCGCAGTTTGTCCTCGACCTCGCGCTGGTGACGCGGCGAATCCATGTCGATGAAGTCGATCACGATCAGGCCGCCGGCATCGCGGATGCGCAATTGGCGCGCAACCTCGACCGCCGCCTCGCAATTCGTGTTGAACGCGGTTTCCTCGATATCGCCGCCCTTGGTCGCTTTGGACGAATTGATGTCGATCGCGGTCAGTGCCTCGGTCTGGTCGATGACGATGGAACCGCCGGAGGGCAGGCGCACGGTGCGGTCGAACGCGTTCTCGATCTGGGTTTCGATCTGGAAGCGCGAGAACAACGGTACGGTGTCGTTGTAGAGCTTGAGCTTGCGCAAGTTCTGCGGCATTACCTGCTGCACGAAATCGCTGGCGTCCTTGAACAGTTCTTCGGAGTCGATCAGGATTTCGCCGATGTCGTTGCGCAGATAATCGCGCAGGGCACGGATGATCAGGCGCGATTCCTGGTAGATCAGGAACGGCGCGGGACGCGACTTGCCGGCCTCGTCGATCGCGGTCCACAACTGCAACAAGTAATCCAGATCCCATTGCAGTTCGTCAGCTTCGCGGCCCAGGCCCGCGGTGCGGATGATCAAGCCCATCTCGTCCGGCAACTTGAGCTGGTCGAGGATTTCCTTCAGGTTCGCGCGTTCGTCGCCTTCGATGCGGCGCGAAACGCCGCCGGCGCGCGGGTTGTTCGGCATCAGCACCATGTAGCGGCCGGCCAGCGAGATGAACGTGGTCAGGGCAGCGCCCTTGTTGCCGCGTTCTTCCTTTTCGACCTGGACCAGCAGTTCCTGGCCTTCCTTGAGCAGCTCGCGGATGCCGGCCTTGTTGTGGTCGACGCCGGAGATGAAGTATTCGCGGGAGATTTCCTTCAGCGGCAGAAAGCCGTGGCGGTCGGCGCCATATTCGACGAAACAGGCTTCCAGCGAGGGCTCGACACGCGTAATGCGGCCCTTGTAGATGTTGGATTTCTTCTGCTCTTTCGAGGGGATCTCGAGATCGAGATCGTACAGGGACTGGCCGTCGACAATGGCCACACGCAACTCTTCACGCTGAGTTGCGTTGATCAGCATACGCTTCATTTTTACATCCTCGGCGCTCGACCGTGGAAGGCGTCGCGATTCCGCGCCGTGAGGCGGCGAAGTCGCGCGGGCCGTGGGCGTGGCACGCCACCACGGGAGCGCTTTGTTTCTGCCGGCGCAAACTCTGCGCCTGGCGGTTTATAGGTGCCCTTGTGCACTTCCGGGACTCGACATCGCCATGACGGCGGTGGGCAATCCACGATCCAACCCGTTAGGATAACGCGGCGGCCGAGGGCTCCTCCCGGAGTTGGCTCGGACGCCGGCGCAGGCCGGCGGGCGGATGCGCCATTCCGCCGCTTGTCAGCGGTCGGCGCGAAATGCCGGGCGAGTGTAGCACAGCAGGAATTTTTTCAATAGATACGCGAACTTCGATGAATCTCGACACAAAGAACCCGAGCCCCGGCGTGCGCCTGGTGAGCGTGCCGGACGAGCGCGAAGGCCAGCGCATCGACAACTTTTTGACCGGACAGCTCAAAGGCGTTCCGAAGAGTTTGATCTACCGCATCCTGCGCACGGGGCAGGTGCGGATAAACGGCAAGCGCGCGAAACCCGACGCACGCGTGGCTGGCGGAGACGAGGTGCGGATTCCGCCGGTGCGCGTGGCGCAGGCGGGTGAAGACAAGGTCGCGCCGCCGGCCTTGGTAAGACGCGTCGTTCAGGCGATCATTTTCGAGGATCGCGATTTCCTGGTCATCGACAAACCCTCGGGTATTGCCAGCCATGGCGGCAGCGGTGTTGCGTTTGGCGCGATCGAACTGCTGCGCGCGGCGCGACCGGATGAGACGCTGGAATTGGCGCATCGACTCGATCGCGACACCAGCGGGTTACTCGTGCTTGCGCGTCGGCGCGCGGCACTGACGGCCTTGCAGGAGCTGATTCGCGACGGGCATATCACCAAGCAATACCTGGCACTTCTGCACGGGCGGCCGAAACGTGCGAAGTTCGACGTGAATGTACCGCTGCGTAAATTCGATTTGCACGGCGGCGAGCGCATGGTGCGCGTGAGCGACGACGGCAAGCCGGCGCTTACCGCGTTCAAGGTCATCAGCAATTACGCGGATGCCAGCCTCGCCGAAGTGACCTTGTATACCGGCCGCACGCACCAGATTCGCGTGCACGGACAGCATGCAGGGCATCCCCTTGCCGGCGACGAAAAATACGGATTGCGCGAGTTCAACAAGGCGATGCGCGGTTTCGGCCTGCATCGACTTTTCTTGCACGCCGCGCGTTTCGAGTTCGAATTGAACGGAAAGACGTACAGTTTCTCCGCACCTCTGGCGCCGGACCTGGCCGAAGTGCTGGACCGGTTGCCTACTGGAAAAACCGCGCGCTGACTTCGGCCGAGTACAACCAGTCCTGCGGCAACAGCGCGATCAGGACCAGGGCACTCGCGGCATGCGAAACGGCAATCGGCAGCAGCGCTCGTTCGCGCAAGAACAGCGCACACCAGCACAATCCACCCGCGAATGTCGCCAGCATCAAGCTGGCGTTCGGTGTGTGCATCAGCGCGAAGGTCAGCGCGCCAAGATAGATCGCAACGAAACGGCTTTCGCTCGCTCGCAGCCAGCGACTCGCCACGACCGCGCAGATCAGGTATTGCTGGATCAGTGCCCAGCCGAAATAACGCAGCAAGTGCCCCATTCCGATGGCGCGCATTGGCTCGTCCCAGCGATGCGCATACAGGCCAAGTGCAAGCGTGCTTGCGACGACTCCGGCGCCAAGCAGCCATGCACGTGTGCTGCCGATGAGACGCCAGTCGCGCGGGGTGCCGAGCCGAACCGCATAGGCGCAGATCGCGGCCATGAAGCAGGTTTGCACCGTGTCGAGGCGGCCAGTGAAGGAGTCGCTGGCAATGAACACGATCAATGCGACAGACACCAGCGCGGCTTCCAGCGCAGCGCGTCGCGACACAGTCCGCGGCGGAAACCTCAGCGACGCGAGAACCGCCAACAGCCAGGTGGTGAGGGCGATCCAGCCGATGTCGTTCGCCAGTCCCTCGTTTGCCGGCGCAGCCACGCGCGCGCGCGCCTGCGCAAACGTCGATTCGACCTCATCGGCGGGAATCAGGATTGCAGCCGGAATCTGGATGCGGACGCGTTCCAGCATGCTGCGCTGCCCGTTTGGATTCGTGCCGGACTTCAGCGCCAGTACTGGCAGCAAGCGCAGGTCGGACCTTGCTCCCATTGCGGCAAGTTCGGTGTCTGTTGTCTGGTCGTCAATCGTCGCCGTGATGGTTGGCGGTGCATTCAAATCGACAGCCTCAGCATTCTGCGCGCGTTCGAGCGAGACGTGTTGCAGGCGCAGACGCGCGCCGTTCGGCAATTCGACGCGCAGGCGCAGCATCGCCGCGCTCGCGGGTAAAGCATCGAGCGCAATCGGCTCGACGTTTCGATTCGGATTCAATTCGAATGACGCGGTATGTGAGGCGGCTTGCGTGACGTCTTGCGCGGCGACTATCTGGATATGTCCTGGAGCGTCCACCGATGCCGCAATCTGCATCTGTGGAAAACGCCGCAAATCCGGTTTCGTCGGCAGCGGCAAGCCTATCTCGAAAGCGCGACCATCCGATTGCACGGTCAACGTGCCATCGGTGAAAGTAAAACTCCCGGTGTCAAAAACACGGCCTGCGACCACGTCCTCGGAGTCATGAAACGTCCAGCGCCACGGTGTCGCGCCACGTGCATCTGTAGCCAATGCCAGTGCGGCGCGGTCGCTCAGGTACGCATTGAAGCGCGATTGCGCGAACTCGCGCAGCCCGCCGGCCGTCAGGACCAACAACAAGATCGCCGCACCGATGCGCAGGGCTCGCATCGCTAAGTGCTCAGCCCTTGTGCAGGGCGTCGGTCTTCGCCGCGCAGATGAAATCGTTCATTGACAGGCCGCCGACATCGTGCGTGGAGAAACGCACGCGGCAGCGGCCCCAACCCAGTTCAAGATCGGGATGGTGGTTTTCCTGTTCCGCGATGAATCCAAGCGCATTGACGAAGGCGAGCGCATGCAGGAAATCGGCGAAGCGGAATTGCCGAAAGATACCGGTGTTGCCGGCTTCGAATTCCCAGCCTTCGAGCAGGGCGAGAAGTTCACTGGCGCGCACGTCGGAAAGCAGGTGTGAGCTGCCCGTTAGCGGCTGGCATCGCTGCTGGCGCAGCTCGTCGGCAGTCATGGCTGGCTCCTTTTCCGGAATCTGGAAAGTATAGCAACCGTGACGCGGGAGCGATTCAGGACTAAAATAGTCCTGTATCCATCCGGACGACGCCATGCTCACCCTCACCGAATCCGCACAACGTCATTTCCGCCGCCTGATCGAGCAACAGGACATGCCTGGACTTGGTGTGCGCATGCTGGCAGTTCATCCAGGCACGCCGAAAGCCGATTGCCGGCTGGAGTTTTGCGAGCCGTCGGATTTGTCCGGCGGCGAATGGTCGCTCGCCTGCGACGGCTTCAGCCTGTACGTTGACGTACAAAGCCTGCCATATCTGCAAGAAGCCGAGGTTGATTACGCGAACGATGCCACCGGCGGCCAGTTGATTGTTCGGGCGCCAAAGTTAAAAGGGATTCCTCCTTCTGCAGACGCAAACCTTGCCGAGCGCGTGCGTTACGTCCTGGATACGGAGGTCAATCCGCAGATTGCCGCACACGGCGGCAGGGCGACATTGATGGAAGTGACACCCGAGAAGGCAGTAATCCTGCAACTCGGTGGCGGTTGCCACGGCTGCGGCATGGCTGACGTAACCTTGAAGCAGGGCATCGAAAGCACCCTGCGCTCGCACTTCCCTGAAATCACGGCGGTGCGCGACGGTACCGATCACGCCAGCGGACACAATCCGTATTATCGCGGCCACGAGGGCCGCAGCGCGGTTCGCTGATCAGTCGCCTTGTTCGTGGTGCGACAAATCGTCCAGCTTGCCCGGCATCGCGGCGAAATAGCGCGATAGGGTGTTGATATCGGCGTCGCTCAGGGTCTTGGCGAAACCCGCCATGATCGCGTTCTGGCGCGTGCCGGAACGATATTCGCGCAGCGCCTGGGCAAGATAATCGTGATACTGCCCTGCCAGCCGCGGATATATGGGCGCCGTGGAATTGCCGTCGGCACCATGGCAGGCCGCGCAAGGAGCGGCAAGGGCCGCCGGGGTAGCACCTGGCGCGCCACCAGCTTCCGCGGCAAACGCGTTGATGGCGAACAGTCCGGCTGCGAGCGCAGCGAATCGAATGAAGTTCATGGGCATTCCTTATTTGCTTGCGCTCAGGCTGGACAGGTAGGCGGCGACATTGCGGATGTCCTCATCGGACAGGCTCTGGCCTTGCGCGCGCATGGTTGGATGCGAGCGTTCGCCTTTCTTGTATTCAGTCAGGGCAGCGACGAGATAATCGAAATTCTGCCCCGCGATGCGCGGCACATGGTAGTTCGGATAGGCATTCTTGTAACCGGTAACACCGTGGCATCCGCCACAGGTGTAGACCAGCGCCCTGCCTGCTTTCGGATCACCTTTGCTGACATCGGCGGCGAGGGCGGGGACGGCAAACAATGCGGCTGCGAACAGGGCGGGGCGGCAGACAGAGGCGAATTTTTGCATGGCAGGTCGTGCGATCCGTGGCGTGGTCGAAAAACCCGAGAAGTATAACGTGCCAAATGCGCCCATCGCCACCCGCCCCAGATGTACGCGGAAATTTGCTGTCCCGGTTCTGATCGATGCGCATGCAACCGAATGATGATCTTGTGCATCAATGACGATGGCCAATCGTCTGCCATGACTTGCGGCCCTATTGCTTTGGCCGCAGACGAATTACTTTTCTTTCTGCGTGATTCGAGGGGCTTGCGTAGCATAGTGATATAGTCTAGTATAACACCATACAAACAACCATTCCTGCCGCCGGACCTCAGCCCCATGACTTCCGCAAAACTACGAAACGTATTGATCCTATTGGCATTTGTTGGTGCCGCTGGATTGCTCAGCGCCTGCAACCGTAATGGCGCAGCCGCCCAGACCAAAGCACCGACAGTCGACGCAGTGCCTGTGGAGATTGCCTTGGCCGCACACAGCGCGATCAGCGCGAGCTATAGCGGAACTGCGGCCCTGGTGGCTGATCACGAGGCCCAGGTCACCGCGAAAACCTCGGGTGTGCTGAAGAAACTTTATGTGGAAGAGGGCATGACCGTGAAGGCGGGTCAGTTGCTCGCCGAACTCGACGATGCCGATGCCATGGCCAAGGCCAAGCAGGCCGAGGCGCAGATGCACAAGGCGGAAGCGACGTTCGCACACGCGCAGGCGGCGATTCCCAAGCACCTGATTCCCGAATACGAATACGAGCAGGACAAGTTCGAC
>JAFEFD010000603.1 GCA_018240765.1 Pseudomonadota bacterium
AACGCATTCGCGATCGATACGCAAGCGCGCCAGCTCGGCGCGGGTGTGCGTTGACGCATACGCTCCTGCAAATTGCGTATTTCATCCTCGCCGGCATCCTGATCCTGGTCGGCATGGCAGGTACCGTGGTGCCGGTCCTGCCCGGCGTGCCGCTGGTGTTCGGCGGAATGTTTCTTGCCGCGTGGGCGGATCATTTCCAGCACATCGGCACGTTCACGCTGATCGTGCTTGGCGTGCTCGCGAGCCTGGCCTTGCTCGTGGATTTCGTCGCCGGCCTGCTCGGCGCCAGGCGCGTCGGCGCAAGCCCGCGCGCGCTGTGGGGAGCGAGCCTGGGCACGATCGTCGGCATTTTCTTCGGCCTGCCGGGCTTGTTGCTCGGGCCGTTCCTGGGCGCGCTCGCGGGCGAGTTGTCCAGTGGTCGCGAACTGGATCAGGCAACACGCGTGGGCTTCGGCACCTGGATCGGCCTGCTGTTTGGCACGCTCGCGAAACTCGCGCTTTGCTTCACGATGGTCGGCGTTTTTGCGCTGGCATTTGCGCTCGGCTGATGCGCCTCAGGCGCGCCCGGGAAGCACATAAAGCAGCACTGCCAGATATTGCAACACGCTGCCGCCGAGCACGAACAAATGCCAGATCGCGTGGTGGTAGCGCAAACCGCGCCAGACATAAAAAGCGACGCCCAGGGTGTAGCTCACGCCACCGCCAAACAACAGCCATACCCCGGGGGCCGGCAACGCGGCGACCAGCGGCTTGATGGCAATGAGTCCTACCCAGCCCATGCCGATGTATAGCGCGATCATGACACCGCGCATGCGCCGCAATGGACTCAACTCGAACACCGCGCCGATCGCGGCCAGCGTCCAGACCACGCCGAACAGGCTCCAACCCCACGCGCCGCGCAGCGCGATCAGCATGAACGGCGTGTAGGTGCCGGCGATCAGCAGGAAAATCGCGACGTGATCCAGTGTCCGCAGCAGCTGCTTGGCTTGCGGCAGGCGCGCACCGTGGTAGAGCGTGGAAGTGGCATAGACGAGAATCAGCGTGACGCCGTAGACCAGGCAGGTAGCCGTTTCGCGCACGCCGCCGGCGGCGAACATCAAGCCGCACAGGCCGGCAATGGCGAGCAGCAGGCCAACACCGTGGGTGAGGCTGTTGGCGAGTTCCTCGCCGGGGGTGTAGCGCGCAGTCGCCGATTGGACGCCCATCTTCCAACCCTATCGGCTTTTATGTCGCGGCGCAATAAAAACGCGGCGCCCATGCGAGCGCCGCGTTCTTGGTCAATGCACGCTCGAATCAGTGCGCGCGCGAGATGGTGAACTTGCCGAAGGAAACGCCAAGGTTGACGCCATTGCCGGTACCGGCTAACGCCAGCGAAACATTGCCCTTGGTCAGCACCTGCGCGATACCGGACTTGACCACGCCGGCATTCGCTTCGCCTTGTGCGTAGCTGCCGAACAGCTCGCCCGTGTCGTACACGTCGGAGAATTTGCCGGTGCCGCCTTCGACCTTGTATTTGCCGGCGGTGAGTCCGCCACCGACGGCGACGATGTTCACCTTGAAACTGCGCCCGTTGTTGCACGTGATCGTGCCGTGGCCCTCGGCGTGCTTGTAGATCGCCGCCCAACCGGTGAGGTTGAACTTCATCTCGCAATCGATCTGGCCGGCTGCACTGGCTCGGGTGGAATACAGCGCGGACGCGGCGAGCAGGACGGATGCGGCGAATGCAGGAATGTTGCGCATGTCGATTCTCCTTGTGGTGGAACCACGGTCAGTCTCGCCCAAGCGGCCTGAACCTACAACAACGCGCGGTCGGAATCACGGAACTTTCGTGCGCGGCGCGCTAAGCTTTAGCGCAGACCCCTCGCCGGAGGATCGCCCGTGTCCGCATTCGATCTGCTTGTCCATCTGCGCGAAATCGGCGGCGAGCCGCTGGCCGCGCGCGCAGCCTTCGCGCTGGCGCGGCGACTGGATGCATACCTGTACGGTCTGCACGTGGCGCCGCTGGACACGGTCGCATTCAGCACGCCGGAAACGGTGGTGTTTCAGGTTCACGAGGCCGATCGCCTGTATGCAGACGCGCAGGCGCGTGGCGGCTGGTGGCGAGACTTGCTTGCGGCGCACGCCGCCCGCGGCGAATGGCTCGTCGCCCAGGGTGAAGCGGTCGAGGCGTTGTGCCATTGCGCGCGCTGGTGCGATTTTGTGATCGCCGAGCGACCCACACTCAATCCCGACGCACCAACCGGCTGGGGCACGGTGTCACGCACCGTGTTCGGCGCTGGCGTTCCGGTGCTCGTGGTGCCGGAAGCGGCGAAGCTGGGCAGCCTGGGCGAACGCATCCTCGTCGCCTGGAACCACAGCCGCGAAGCGATGCTGGCGATTCGCGGCGCATTGCCGCTGCTGGAGCGCGCGGCGCTCGTGGTCGTGCTCGACGGCGCCGCGCAGGACGACGAACTCGGCACGCGCCATTTGCCGCGGCTGGATCTTGCGCAATGGCTGCAGCGCCATGGCGTGCATGCGGACATCCGCACGTTTGCGCCAAAAGGCGAATTCGGCGCGGCCATCCTCGCGCAAGCGCGCGCCATGCAGGCCGACATGATCGTGATGGGCGCGTGGGGGCATTCACGCATCGCGCAACTGGTACTCGGCGGATCGACGCGCCACCTGTTCCAGAACAGCGATCTGCCGCTGCTTGTCGCGCACTGACGCGCGGCAAGTAAACTGCGTGTCCAATTTCAGGGGATCAGCATGACCGCAAGCGCGCCACGCATCTACAAATACTACGATTTCATCCTCGGCGCATTCGTCTGCGTGCTGCTGTGCTCCAACCTGATCGGGCCGGCGAAAGTGGCGACGGTGAACCTGCCGCTGGTCGGCGATTTCACGTTTGGCGCCGGCGTGCTGTTCTTCCCGATCAGCTACGTGTTCGGCGACATCCTGACCGAGGTCTACGGCTACGCGCGTGCGCGGCGCGTGATCTGGTCGGGCCTGACCGCACTGGTGTTCGCCTCGATCATGGCAACCGTCGTTGTCAAGTTGCCGCCTGCGGCGAACTGGAACGGTCAGGAAGCGTACGAGTCCATTTTCGGCCAGACCCCGCGCATCGTGTTCGCCTCGATCACGGCGTTCTTCTGCGGCGAATTCGCCAATTCGTATACTTTGGCAAAAATGAAGGTCTGGACTAATGGCAATGCGCTGTGGTCGCGCATCATCGGCTCGACCGTTGTCGGCGAAGGCGTCGACTCGCTGATCTTCTATCCCGCGGCGTTCGCGTTCGTGTGGGACACCCGGCTCGTCGTTACCGTGATGGTCTCGAACTACCTGCTCAAGGTGCTGTGGGAAATCCTCGCCACGCCGCTGACCTACCGCATCGTCGCCGCGCTCAAGCGCGCCGAGAACGAGGATTACTACGACCGCGGCACGAACTTCACGCCGTTCCAGCTCGGCGCCTGAAATAACGACGCCTCAATCCAGCCTGATTCAATCCAACGCGTAACCGAACTGCTGGCGGAACTGGTCGGCGAACTCGGCGTAGGTGAAACGCTGGTTCTGCGTGCCGGGATGCTCGATCTTGAGCGTGCCCATCAGCGAGGCGATGCGGCCCGTGGTCGGCCAGTCCATGCCGCGGGTGAGGCCGAAGATGAGGCCGGCGCGATAGGCGTCACCGCAGCCGGTGGGATCGACGATGCGGCGTTCCTGCGCGGCCGGAATCGCGTGCTCCTTGCCGTCGGCGTGGACGGTCGAGCCTTTCGGGCCCTGGGTGACGATGTAAGCTTTCACGCGCGAAGCGATGTCTTGCGCGCTCCAGCCGGTACGCGTTTGCAGCAATTGCGATTCGTAGTCGTTGACGATGGCGTAATCGGCCTGTTCGATGAACGTGCGGAACTCCTCGCCGTTGAACAGCGGCATCGCCTGGCCGGGATCGAAGATGAAAGGCACGCCCATCTGCGCGAACTCGCGCGAGTGTTGCAGCATGCCGTCGCGGCTGTCCGGCGCGACGATGCCGAAGGTCACGCCTTTAACATCCTTGACGTGATGCTCGTGCGAATTGAGCATTGCACCCGGATGGAAGGCGGTAATCTGGTTGTTGTCCATGTCGGTGGTGATGAAGCACTGCGGCGTGAACAGCTCGTCATAGACCAGCACGTGATCCAGACGGATGCCACAGCGCTGCAGGTGCTCGCGATAGGGGCCGAAATCCTGGCCGACCGCGCCGAACGGGATCGGATCGTCGCCGAGCAACTTGAGGTTGTAGGCGATGTTGCCGGCGCAGCCGCCAAATTCGCGGCGCATGCGCGGCACCAAGAACGACACGTTGAGGATGTGCACCTTGTCCGGCAGGATGTGGTTGCGGAACTGGTCCGGGAAAACCATGATCGTGTCGTAGGCGAGCGAACCGCAGATCAGTGCTGACATTTTGCTTTTTCCACAAGTTTATATTTTCAGTTTATCGCGCAGCAGCGCGTTGAGCTGCTGCGGATTGCCCTGTCCGCGCAGGTGCTTCATGGCCTGCCCGACGAAGAATTGCAACAGCTTTTCGTTGCCGCCGCGATAGTCTGCAAGCTGGGCCGGGAATTCTGCAATCACGGCATCGACCGCGGCGGCGAGCGCGCTGGTGTCGGAAATCTGCTTCAGGCCGCGCCGTTCGATGATCGCGTCCGCGTCGCCCTCGCCCGCCCACATCGCGGCAAACACGTCCTTGGCGATCTTGCCCGAAATCACGCCGTCGCGCATGCGCGCGAGCAGGCGGGCCAGCGCGCGCGCGGCCACGCGCGAGGCTTCTATGGGAAGATTCGCCGCGTTCAGTGCCGCGGTGAGTTCGCCCAGAACCCAATTCGCGCAGGTCTTGGCGTCGCCGCCAAGCGCGGCCAGCACTGCTTCGAAATAATCCGCCGTCGCGCGATCGACGCACAATTGCGTCGCGTCGGCATCGGGCAAGCCGAGCGATTGGACATAGCGGCGACGGCGCGCGTCCGGCAGTTCCGGCAGCGCCGCGCGCACCGCATCGATGTCCGCATCCGTGACCACGAGTGGCGGCAAGTCCGGATCCGGGAAGTAGCGATAGTCGTCGGCGTCTTCCTTGCCGCGCATCGGCAGCGTGCGGTGCGCGGCAGCGTCGTACAGCCGCGTTTCCTGCACGATGGACTCGCCATTTTCCAGTGCGCGGATCTGACGTTCGATCTCGTACTCGATCGCCTTCTCGACGAAACGGAACGAGTTGACGTTCTTGATCTCGGTACGCGTGCCGAGTTTGTCGCTGCCTGACGGGCGCACCGATACGTTGGCGTCGCAGCGAAACGATCCTTCTTGCATGTTGCCGTCGCAGACGCCGAGCCAGCGCACCAGTGTGTGCACGGTGCGCAGATACGCAACAGCGTCCTGCGCCGAGTGCAGCACCGGCGCGGAAACGATCTCGAGCAGGGGCACGCCGGCGCGGTTGAAATCCAGGCCCGTGGCGGCGTGAAAGGCATCGTGCAGCGACTTGCCAGCGTCTTCTTCCAGATGCGCGCGCTGGATTTCCACCTCGAGCGTGCGGCCATCATCCAGGCGCACGGCGAGTTTGCCTGCGGCGACAATCGGCATCTCGTATTGGCTGATCTGGTAGCCCTTGGGCAAGTCCGGATAAAAATAATTCTTGCGCGCAAAAACGCTTTGCCGCGCGATCGTCGCGTTCACCGCCAGTCCGAATGCGATCGCCTTGTCGAGTACGGCACGGTTCGGTACCGGCAGCGTGCCGGGCAAGGCGACGTCGAGCAGCGCCGCCTGCGAGTTCGGCTCGGCGCCATACGCCGTGGATGCGCCGGAAAACAGTTTCGTCGCTGTCGAAAGCTGGGCGTGGATTTCCAGGCCGATGACGGGCTGCCAGCTCATGCGCCTGGGCTCCGCGTGTGCCAATCCGTCGCCGACTGGAACTGATGCGCTGCCGCGAGCAACGGACCTTCCGCGAATGCGGGTGCAATCAGTTGCATTCCAACGGGCAAACCGTCACTGAATCCGGCGGGAATTGAAATCGCCGGAAGCCCGGCGAGATTCACCGCGACCGTGTTCACATCCGCCGCGTACATCGCCAGCGGATCGGCGGTCTTCTCGCCGAGCTTGAACGCGGTGGTCGGCGTGGTCGGCCCGGCGATCAGATCGACCTGCTTGAACGCTTCGACGAAATCGTTGGCGATGACGCGCCGCGCGCGCTGCGCGCGCAGATAGTAAGCGTCGTAGTAACCCGCCGACAGCGCATAGGTGCCGACCAGAATGCGGCGCCGAACTTCCGCGCCGAAGCCTTCGCCACGGCTGCGCGTGTACAAATCCTCAAGTGTCTGCGGATCGGCGCAACGATGCCCGTAACGCACGCCGTCATAGCGCGCGAGGTTGCTCGAGGCTTCCGCCGGAGCGATGACGTAATACGCGGGAATCGCCAGATGCGCATGTGGCAACGAAACATCAACGAGCGTGGCGCCGAGTTTTTCGTACTGCGCCAGCGCATAGCGCACCGCCGCGGCGACGCCGGATTCCACGCCCGCTCCGAAATATTCGCGCGCGACGCCAATTTTTATACCTTGCAGCGTTGTGGACAATGCCGCATTGTAGTTGTCGAGCCCGCGCGCCACGCTGGTGGCATCACGCGGGTCGTGTCCCGCGATCGCGGACAGCACGTACATGCAGTCTTCGGCACTGCGCGCGAGCACGCCGGCGCAATCCAGGCTCGACGCATACGCGATCATGCCCCAGCGCGAAACGCGGCCATAGGTGGGCTTCAGGCCGGTGATGCCGCAGAACGCCGCGGGCTGACGCACCGAACCGCCGGTGTCGGTTCCGGTCGCGAACGGGACGATGCCGGCAGCGACAGCCGCGGCAGAACCGCCCGACGAGCCGCCCGGCACGCGCGTCGCGTCCCAGGGATTTTTCACCGCGCCGAAATGCGAGTTCTCGTTCGACGAACCCATCGCGAATTCGTCCATATTGGTCTTGCCGATCGACACCGCATGCACATCGCGCAGGTGTTCGACCACCCCGGCGTCGTACGGCGGCACGAAGTTTTCCAGCATGCGCGACGCGCACGTGGTGCGCACGCCGTTCGTGCAGAAGATGTCCTTGTGCGCGAACGGAATACCAACCAGCGCACCGTTCGCGAAACGCCCTTCGGCGCGCTGCGCTGTAGCAAGCGCGCCTGCTTCGTCGAGCGTGATGAACGCATTCAAGTCGGCCCGCGCACGGGCGCGCGCGAGCGCCGCTTGCGCGAGTTCAGTCGCGGAAGTCTTGCGTGCGCGCAAGTCCTGCGCGAGTTGCGCGATGCCCGATGCCATTGCTGCGTTTACCCGAGAACCTTGGGTACGGCGTAGAGGCCGGAACGCGCATCCGGCGCCAACGCAAGCAACGCGTCCGCACGATCGAATTCGGTCACCGCGTCCGCGCGCCAGGCCAGTGTCTGCGCCTGCGGATGCGCCATCGGCACAACACCATCGAGCGGCGCATTCGCCAACTGCCCGGCCAGATCGAGCACGCGCGTCAATTCGTCCGCGATTTGCGGCGCGGCGTCCGCATCCAGCGGCAGGCGCGCAAGACGCGCGATGCGGGCAACGGTGGCGGTGTCGATCGACATGGGCAATCCGGGTCAGGGGCGGGCGACGATAGCACGGCGCGATCGTCGCGACGAGGCACGAAAAACGTGCCGCAAGCCGCATTTTAACGCCATTTTTCCTTGCTTGTGAGGCGCGGCGAAACTACACTGTCGCGCTTTTCGCGATTCCGCGAATTTTTCAAACTGAGAGCTTCATGTTCGGCTTAGGCAGATTCTTTTCCAACGACCTGTCGATCGACCTCGGCACGGCCAATACCCTGATTTACGTGCGCGGCCAGGGCATCGTCCTGAACGAGCCTTCCGTCGTCGCGATCCGTCAGGATCGCGGCCCCGGCGGCCCGCGCTCAGTCGCGGCAGTGGGCGGGGACGCCAAGCGCATGCTCGGACGCACCCCGGGCAACATCGTCACCGTGCGCCCGCTCAAGGATGGCGTGATCGCGGACTTCTCGATGACCGAGGAGATGCTCAAGCAGTTCATCAAGAAGGTGCACAAGACGCGCGTGTTCCGGCCCAGTCCGCGCGTGCTGGTGTGCGTGCCCTGCGGCTCGACCCAGGTCGAACGCCGCGCGATCAAGGAATCGGCCGAAAGCGCCGGTGCGCGCGATGTATTCCTGATCGAAGAACCGATGGCCGCGGCGATCGGCGCCGGCATCCCGGTGCACGAGGCGCGCGGCTCGATGGTGCTGGACATCGGCGGCGGCACGTCCGAGGTGGCGGTGATCTCGCTCAACGGCATCGTCTATTCCGCTTCGGTGCGCATCGGCGGTGACCGCTTCGATGAGGCGATCATCAATTACGTGCGCCGCAACCACGGCACCCTGATCGGCGAAGCCACCGCCGAGCGCATCAAGATGGAGATCGGCTGCGCCTTCGCCCAGACCGAGATCCGCGAGATCGAAATCTCCGGGCGCAACCTCGCCGAAGGCGTGCCGCGCATGTTCGCGATCAATTCCAACGAGATCCTCGAGGCCCTGCACGAACCGCTGCAGGGTATCGTCGGTGCGGTCAAGTCGGCGCTGGAACAGACCCCGCCGGAACTGTGCTCGGACGTCGCCGAACGCGGCATCGTCCTGACGGGCGGCGGCGCGCTGTTGCGCGACCTGGACAAGCTCATCTCCGAGGAAACCGGCTTGCACGTGCATGTCGCCGACGATCCGCTCACTTGCGTCGCGCGCGGCGGCGGACGTGCGCTGGAGCTGATCGATCAGCACGGAAGCGATTTCTTCGCGCCCGAATGAGGCCTGAAGTTTCGTAAACTGCGCGCATCATGGCGCTGACTCGCAACGACACGGTACCGCTGTTCAGTCCCGACACGGCGAACACGCTGCGCCTGATCGCCTATCTGGCCCTGGCCATCGCGTTGATGGTCATCGACCATCGCAACGGCTGGCTCGTGCAGGTGCGCTATTTCGCCAGCGCGGCGGTCGAACCGATGTACCGCCTTGCGGCGTTGCCCTCGCGGCTGGCGCGCAGTGCCGGCGATGCGATGTCGGACCGGGCGCGCCTGAACCAGCGCAATGCAGAACTTGAGCGCGAACTGCTGCTCGCCCAGGCGCGCCTGAACCGGCTGCAATCCGTGCGCGACCAGAACGAGCGCCTGCAGCAGCTGCTCGAAGCCCAGCGCAGTCTCAATCTGGGCGTGCAGCTCGCGCGCATCATCGACGTCGACACCGACCCGTTCCGCCATCGTGTCACGATCGACGCCGGCGCTCGCCAGGGCGTAGCCGTCGGCGAGGCCGTGCTCGACGCGCACGGAGTGATGGGTCAGGTCGTCGAAGTACTCCCGAATGCATCCACCGTGATGCTGATCACCGATCCGGCGCACGCGCTGCCGGTCAAGAGCGAACGCACCGGCTTGCGCGCGATCGCGCGCGGCAATGGCGCGCTGGATTCGCTGGAATTGCCGAATGTCCCGATCAGCGCCGACATCAAGCCCGGCGACATGCTCGTGACCTCGGGCCTGGGCGGGCATTTTCCGGCGGGCTTTCCGGTCGGCACGGTGCGCAACATTCGCAATGACGCCAGCGGCATGTTCGCGGTCGCCACGCTCACGCCGAGCGCAGCGCTGGACCGCAGCGGCGAAGTCCTGATCCTGCACAACCTGCCCGATCCGGTCGGCCCGCCGGCGCCGGCGCCGTCCGAGGGACCGCCAGCGGAAAGTGCGCCCGTGAACAAGGCGCCGAATCCATGAACCGGATGCGTGCCAACGATTGGCTGTTCTGGGGCAGCATCGCGGCCTGCTACCTGTTGCAACTGATGCCGTTGCCGCAGGTCCTGCTGCCGCTCAAGCCATGGTGGCTGGCGCTGGTGCTGATGTACTGGACGCTCGAGGCGCCCGACTACGTCAGCCTGGGCCGTGCGTTCGTGCTCGGCCTCGTCGGCGACGTGTTCAGCGGCGACCTGCTCGGCGAACAGGCACTGCGCCTGTGCGTGTTCTGCTTCATCCTGTTGCGCTTCCGCGCGCGCCTGCGCTTCTTCCCGATGTGGCAGCAGGCGCTGGCAGTGCTCGCGCTGTTGCTCAACGACCGCGTCGTCCTGCTCGCGATCCGCGCGGCGGACGGGCAGCTGGTGCCGGTGGCGAGTTACTGGCTCGCGCCGTTCGTCGGCATGCTCGCGTGGCCGTGGGTGTTCCTGCTGCTCGACGATGCGCGCGCGCGCCTGCGCGTCCGCGACGCATGAAAAAGCGCAAATCGAAACCGGGCAAGCTCAAGGACGCGCAGGGCGAGGCCACGCGCTTCGGCAAGCGCGCGCTCGCCGGTTTCCTGCTGATCGCGTTGTGCCTGTCGGGCCTGGCCGCGCGCTTCTGGTTCCTGCAGGTCACGCGTCATGCCGAGTTCGCGGCGCGTTCGAACAGCAACCGCATCTCGGTGCGCAGCATCCCGCCCACGCGCGGCCTGATCTACGACCGCAACGGCGTGCTGCTGGCCGAGAACGTGGCCGCGTTCCGACTCGAAGTGGTGCCTGAGCAGGTTCAGGACATGACCACGATGCTCGCCGCGCTCGGCCATGTGATTGCGTTGTCGGATGACGACATCGAACGCTTCGCCGCGCTGCGCAAGAGCAAGCGCGCGTTCGACAGTATTCCGCTGCGCCTGAAGTTGTCGGAAGACGAAATCGCGCGGTTTTCCACGCAGCGCTGGCGTTTTCCCGGCGTCGACGTGGTGCCGTACCTGACCCGCGCCTACCCGCGCGGCGCGGATTTCGCGCATGTGATCGGCTACGTCGGCCGCATCGATGCAGCCGACGCGACCACACTCGACGCCGACCTCTACGCCGGCACCACCCAGATCGGCAAGACCGGCATCGAGCGCAGCTACGAATCCGAATTGCACGGCCGCCCGGGTTACGAGCAGGTCGAGGTCAACGTCGACAAGCGCGTGATCGGCAAGCCGATCAGCCGGGTCGCGCCGACGCCGGGGAAAAACCTGTACCTGAGCATCGACGCGCGCTTGCAGCGCGCCGCGCAGGATGCGCTCGCCGGACGGCCCGGCGCGGTCGTCGCGATCGATCCGCGCAACGGCGAAGTGCTGGCACTGGCCAGCGCACCAAGCTTCGATCCGAACCTGTTCGTCAACGGCATCGCACACGCCGATTACGCTGCGTTGTTGAACAATGCGGACAAACCCCTGCTCAACCGCGCCATCGCCGGCGGTTTCACGCCGGGTTCCACGGTCAAGCCCTATCTCGGCCTCGGCGGGCTGGAACTGGGCCTGCGCAAGCCGCAGGACACGGTGCTGTCGACCGGCGAGTTCTTCATCCCCGGGCAATCGCGCGGCTACCGCGACGACGTGCGCGGTGGCCAGGGCCTGGTCAACCTGCGCCAGGCCATCGCGCGTTCGGTCAATACGTATTTCTATTCGCTCGCGCTGGACATGGGCATCGACCGCTTCAGCGCATGGATGGCGAATTTCGGTTTCGGCAAACCCACCGGCATCGACCTGCCCGGGGAAGCCGCCGGCGTGCTGCCGTCGAAGGCGTGGAAGCGCGGCCGTTTCAACCAGCCGTTTTATCCCGGCGAAACCGTGATTGCCGGCATCGGCCAGGGCTACTGGGTGATCACGCCGGTTCAGCTCGCCAACGCGCTGGCCACGCTTGCCGATGGCGGCGTGCGGCGCGTGCCGCATCTGCTGCACGCGTTGCAGGATGGCCTGAACGCGCCTCGCGTCGCCGTGTCGCAAGCCAAGCCGGCGCCGAATTTCATCCGCAATCCGGCCAACTGGGACGCGGTGCGCCAGGGCATGATCGACGTGGTCAACGATCCGTCCGGCACTGCACACGGGCTCGGCGACGGTTTTCCTTTCGTCATCGCCGGCAAGACCGGAACTGCCGAACGTTTTTCGCGCACCGGCGAGGAATGGACGAACATTGCGACGTCCGCCATCAGTCGCCATGAGGTGCTGTTCGAAGCCTTCACGCCGGCCGATGCGCCGCGCGTCGCCGTGGTCGTCGCGCTCAAGGAAGGCCGCTCCGGCGCCTACGACGCGGCGCCGATCGCGCGCCGCATCCTCGACGCGTGGCTCAAGGACGACGGTGGGAGCGACACGCCATGAATCCCTTCCTGCACCTGCGCGCCTGGTTGCGCCGCGCCCTGCGCGAACCGCGCCTGGACCTGCCGTTGCTCGGCGCCTTGATCGCGCTCGCACTGATCGGCCTGATCACGCTGTACAGCGCCAGCGACCTGGACCGGCGTCTGGTGCTGAACCAGGCCCTGCGCTTCGCCCTGGGCGGCGTGCTGCTGTTGCTGCTCGCGCGCGTGCCGCCAAATGTGTTGCGCAACTGGACGCCGTGGCTGTACCTGGGCAGCCTCGCCCTGCTCGTCGCGGTGGCGCTGCATGGCCAGGGGCGCGGCGCGGATCGCTGGCTCAATCTGGGCGTAGTCCGCTTCCAGCCATCGGAACTGGTCAAGCTGACCCTGCCGATGATGATCGCCTGGTACCTGCACGCGCGTGAACTGCCACCGCGCTGGCTCACCCTTGGCGCGGTTGCGATGCTGATCGGCGCGCCCGCGCTGTTGATTGCCCGTCAGCCCGATCTGGGCACCGCCTTGCTCGTCGTCGCCAGCGGCGTGTTCGCGGTGTTTCTTGCCGGACTGGCGTGGTGGCGCATCTTCATCCTGCTCGGCGCGGCCGCGGGCGCGGCGCCGCTGCTGTGGCATTTCATGCACGAATACCAGCGCGACCGCTTGCGCATGTTCCTCAATCCGGAAGCCGACCCGCTCGGCAACGGCTGGCACATCATCCAGTCGGAAATCGCGGTCGGCTCCGGCGGCATCACCGGCAAGGGCTGGCACCAGGGCACGCAATCGCGCCTGGAATTTTTGCCCGAGCACACCACCGACTTCGTGTTTGCGGTGTTCTCCGAGGAGTGGGGATTGATCGGCGTGATCGCATTGCTCGCGCTATACCTGTTCATCGTCGGTCGCGGCCTGGTCATTGCCGCGAACGCGCGCGACACCTATTCGAGGTTGCTCGCCGGATCCATCAGCATGGCGTTCTTCGTCTACGTGATGGTCAACGGCGGCATGATCACCGGCCTCCTGCCCGTGGTCGGCGTGCCGTTGCCGCTGGTGAGCTACGGCGGCACTTCGGCGGTGTCGCTGCTGGCCGGATTCGGCGTGCTGATGTCGATCCACGCGCACCGCAAGTTCATGTCCGGATGATCGCGATTGGACGAAGCAGCGCATGCTAAGCTTGCGCGCAATGTTTTTTTGCGGCAGCAGCATGCGGCGCGGATTCACGTTCTTCGAGTTATTCCTGTTTTGCGCGACGCTGGCGACGGCAGCATCGGCGCAGCCCGCCCCCGATCCCGGCGCGGCGGAAAAACAGTTCGCGCAGATGATGGCGAGCGAGCATGGCCTCGACGCCGCGGCGGTGCTCGAAACCCTGCATCGCGCGCAATACCGGCAAAGCGTGATCGACACGATGACGCGCCCGGCCGAAGCCAAGCCGTGGAAGGACTACCGGCCGATCTTCGTCACCCAGCGGCGCATCGACGACGGCGCGGCATTCCTGGAAGCCAATCGCGCCCTGCTCGAGCGCACCGGCAAGCAATACGGGCTGCCGCCGCAGATGATCGCCGCCATCATCGGCGTGGAAAGCAATTACGGCCGCACGCCGATGCGCTATCGCGTGCTCGACGCCCTGGTCACGCTCGCGTTCTACTATCCACCGCGGCAAACGTATTTTCGTTCCGAGCTCGCGCAATTGCTGTTGCTGCATTCGGCCGCGTTCCCGTACGCGCTGGAAGAACTCATGGGCTCCTATGCCGGCGCCATGGGCTGGCCGCAATTCATGCCCTCGAGCGTGGCCAAGTACGCGCGCGACGGCGACGGCGACGGCAAGATCGACCTGTGGAACTCGCTGCCGGACATCTGCGCCAGCATCGCCAATTATTTCGAAGCGTTCGGCTGGCAGACCGGCGCGCCAGTCGCGTTGCGCGCGACGGTCTCCGCGAATGCGCGCGCGATCGATCCGAAAGGCCTGGACCCCGTCTATCCGCTGCAGCAACTCGCCGAATGGGGCTACACAACGGATGCAAAGCTCGATCCGGCCACGCCGGCGACGCTGGTGCGGCTCGACGGCGAAGACGGCCCGGAATTCTGGATCACGTTGCGCAATTTCTGGGTGATCTCGAGGTACAACAAGAGCCCGCTATATTCGATGGCGGTGTACCAATTGAGCGAAGCGATCGCCGCCGCGGCACGCACGCCATGATCCACTGGCGCGTCCGCGCCGTCGTCGTGTTCACCTTGTTCATGCTGGGTGGATGTTTCCATCGGCCGACGACGCGCCCGCCGACTGCGCCGGCGCAGACGACCGCGCCGCGCGAATCCGGTGGCCGCTATGCGCAGACGAACGATTCCACGCCTGCGCAGGTTCCGGACATCAGCAAGATTGCCGAGCCGGTGCCACGCAACGAACCGCGTTCGGTCTATGGCAACAAATCGCCTTACAAGGTGCTTGGCGAAACCTATCGCGTGCTGCCCAGTTGCAAGGGCTACGACGAACGCGGCTTGGCCTCGTGGTACGGCAACAAGTTCCACGGCTACACCACGTCGAATTTCGAGAAGTACGACATGTACGCGTACAGCGCGGCGAGCAAGGTGCTGCCGATTCCGTGCTACGTGCGCGTGACCAACCTGGAAAACGGCCGCAGCGCGATCGTGCGCGTCAACGACCGCGGTCCGTTCGTCGCCAACCGCATCATCGACCTGTCCTTCGTCGCGGCGATCAAGCTCGGCGTGTATCCGAAGGGCACCGCGATGGTCGAGGTGCGCGGCATCGATCCCGATCATCCGGATCACGACGCGGAACCCACGCGCAGCGCTGCGGTCTCAAGCGCGCCAGCGAAAACGCCCAAACCCCTGCTATACCTGCAAGTCGGTGCGTTCGCGGACCCTGCCAACGCCGAACGCGCGGCGAACAAGGTGCGCGGTGCGCGGCTTGGCAACGTGCAAGTGGTAAGCGTTCAGGCGGGCGGCAAAACCTTGCGCCGCGTGCGCCTCGGGCCGCTCAGGGACGCCGCCGAAGCCGACGCGCTGACGCCGAAGTTGCGCGCACTGGGCTTGGGTGAAGTGAAGGTTTCAATAGATAATTGACGCGACGATCCACCGGGGATGGATCCGATACCAAAAACCCTGACGGATTGGATGATGAAATACCTGTACCCGCTTTGCATTGCCGCATTCCTGATTCTTTCCACGACCGCTGCGCCGGCATCTGCCGCTCCGCACAAGCACAAGAAGGCGGCGGCCGCGGCCACTGCTGCACCTGCCGCAGCGGCGGCGGCAACGCCAGCCGAAGCGCCGGCCAATAATTCGAGCCCGGCGCAGGCGAACGCGAACCTGCCCGTGCCAAACCCGAATCCCGGCGCGCGACCGGCGCCGGGTGCGCTGAATGTCCCGGTACCTCCAGCGCCGAGCTTCGACGCCAAGGCCTGGGTGCTGATGGATTACGCGACCGGCCAGATCCTTGCCGAAAACAACGCCGACACGCGCGTGGAGCCGGCCTCGATCACGAAGATGATGACCGGTTACATCATCTCGGCGGAACTGGCCGCCGGCAAGATCAAGCTCGACGATCCGGTGCTGGTCAGCGAACACGCCTGGCGCGCGGGCGGCGCCGGCACGGACGGTTCGACCACGTTCCTGAAGTTGAACTCGCAAGTGCCGCTGAAGGACCTGCTCTACGGCATGATCATCCAGTCCGGCAACGACGCCGCGATCGCGCTGGCCGAACACGTCGCCGGTTCCGAGGCCACGTTCGCCAACCTGATGAACGAATACGCGGCCAAGCTTGGCATGACCGGCACGCATTTCGTCAACGCGACGGGACTTCCGGATCCGAACCATTACTCGACCGCGCGCGACATCGCGGTGCTGTCGCGCCATGTGATCCACGACTATCCGAACGAATACGCGATCTACGCGATCAAGGAATTCGAGTGGAACGGCATCACCCAGCACAACCGCAACGCCCTGCTGTGGCGCGATGGCAGCGTGGATGGCCTCAAGACCGGCCACACCAAGGAAGCCGGGTTCTGCCTTGCCACCTCGGCCAAGCGCGACGACCAGCGCCTGATCGCCGTGGTCATGGGCGCGCCCAGCGACAAGATGCGCGCGGACGACAACCAGGCCTTGCTCAACTACGGCTTCCGCTTTTTCGAAACCCACGAGTTATACGCGGCGAACAAACCGCTGGCCACGCCGGAGTTGTGGAAAGGTGTGGACAAGACGCTGCCGCTCGGCGTCGCCGACGACGTGCTGGTGACCATGCCGCGTGGTCGCTACAAGGACCTGAAAGCCAGCCTGAAACTGCCCGGGCGCCTGGTTGCGCCATACAAGAAAGGCCAGCAAGTCGGCACGCTCGATGTCGTGCTGGATGGAAAACCGCTGCTCGAGCGCCCGCTGGTCGCCCTTGCCGATGCGCCCGAAGCCGGATTCTTCGGCCGCATGTCCGACGGAATCTGGCTGTGGTTCAAGGGTGACCAGAAAGTGGAAATAGCATCCACCCCGAACACGCAGTGAGGATCGCGCCATGAAATCGCTCGACGATATCGCGCCGGAGAATCCGCAGCAGGGATTCCAGTTTCCCGGCGTGTTCGAGATCACCGCGATGGGCAATGCGCGCGCCCAGCTCGAGGATGAAGTCCAGCGCATCATCCGCGACGCCGGCCTCGAAGTGCTGGCCGAGGCCGTGCGCGTGCGTCCATCGCGCGCGGGCAACTTCGTGTCGGTGACGGCAAGCTTCCTGTGCCCGACGCGCGCGAAGTACGACGAGATCCACACCGCGTTGCGCGCGCATCCGGACATCCGCTGGACACTGTAATGCCATGACCGAACTGCTCGTCCGCCGCCTGCCCGGCCTGTCGCCCTACGAACCGGTATGGCGCGCGATGCAGGCATTTACCGATGCGCGCACGCCGCAGACGCCGGACGAATTGTGGGTTGTCGAACACGCGCCAGTGTTCACGCTCGGCCAGGCCGGCAAGTGGGAACATGTACTCAACCCGGGCTCCATTCCCGTTGTCCCGGTCGATCGCGGCGGCCAGGTGACCTATCACGGCCCCGGCCAGATCGTGGCCTATCCGCTCATCGACCTGCGCCGCGCCGGCATCGGCGTGCGCGACTACGTGCAGCGCATCGAACAGGCCGTGATCGACACCTTGGCCGAATGGAACATCACTGCTGCGCGCC